>CAJONO010000099.1 GCA_905235905.1 uncultured Prevotella sp. | reverse complement strand
CTGGCTGGTCGCGTGGAAAAGTTCTCCTCATCCGAGGAAATGTTCAAGTCGTTAGGCATCTAAGCGACCATGTACGAAATAAGGATGACCAAAACGTTCCGCAAGGACGTGGAACGTTGCCGCAAGCGCGGTTATGACATGGAACTGCTTAAGACAGCCATCCGTTTGCTGGAAGCCGACGGCCAACTTCCAATGAACTATCGCCCTCACAAGCTTTCGGGACAATACGGCGGCAGTTGGGAATGCCACCTGAAGCCTGACTGGCTCCTGATTTGGGAACAGAACGACACGGAACTGATGCTTCTGTTCACAGGGACCGGCACACATTCTGATTTATTCTAATCCCCCATCATGCTTATGCTACCGCTCAGCTACATATATGCTTCTGAGGCTGCCCGCACGACGGTGGGCGGCGGGGTGCTGGCGGCTCATGGCGGCGGGGTGCTGACGGCGGGCGGCAGGGGTGTAGGAGGCGGCAAAATTACCCCCCCCAACAGCATGTAAGTGATTTAGAATCAATGACTTCGGCGCGAGGGGCGCCAGAGACCAGAAGGCACGTTTGTGCCCCGCTACGGGGCGCAGACGTGCCTTTTCGTGCGTGCTGCTTTTCGTAGCAAGACAAGATAAATCATTATATTATTAACAATTTAAATCATTAACAACAAAATGAAGAGAAAATTACTTTCATTCCTCGCCTTCGCGCTCTTGGCAGCGACGGGGGCATGGGCCGACGAGACCCCACAGGCTCTTTGGTGCGAGGGCAACTCGACGCTCTATTTCATCAACTCCGAGACGGTGTATGCCGCTGATGACACCTACGACGGCCAGACCGTCACCAAAGCGTGGAGCGGCGACAACGTGACGAACACGGGCTCAAGCCGTCCCGGATGGTACAACTATCACGAGAAGATACAGAACGTGGTGTTCGACGACTCCTTCGCAGACGTACATCCAACATCTTGCTACTGGTGGTTCGAAGGGGTCTCAAAACTGGAAACACTCGACGTGAGCAACCTCAATGTGGACGAGGTGACGAACTTCAGCTTTATGTTCCATGACTGCAAGTTGTTACCCTCGCTCGACGTGAGCGGCTGGGATGTCTCCAGCGCAACAGATATGGGCAAAATGTTCGAATCCTGCAAGTTGCTGACCTCGCTCGACCTCAGCGGCTGGGACGTTTCCAATGTGATAGAAATGAGCAATATGTTCGAGGACTGCTCGTCGCTGACCTCGCTCGACATCAGCGGCTGGGATGTCTCCAGCGTGGAGGGTATGTGGTCTATGTTCAATGGCTGCTCGTCGCTGGCCTCGCTCGACGTGAGCGGCTGGGACGTCTCCAACGTGACGGACATGAGTGAAATGTTCAGTGGCTGCTCGTCGCTGACCTCGCTCGACCTCAGCAGCTGGGACGTATCCAGCGTGGAGGACATGTACAATATGTTCGAAGGCTGCTCGTCGCTGACCTCGTTCAACCTCAGCGGCTGGAACTTCCCCAGCGTGACGGACTTGAGTTGTTTGTTCGAAGGCTGCTCGTCGCTGACGTCGCTCGACCTCAGCGGCTGGGACTTCTCCAGCGTGACGGAAATCTACAATATGTTCGAAAGCTGCACGTCGCTGACCTCTCTCGACCTCAGCGGCTTGAACTTCTCCAGCGTGGAGGATATGTCTGCCATGTTTCAGGGTTGCACGTCGCTGACCACCATCTATATCGACGACAGCTGGGACGTCAGCAGCGTGTCGAGTTCCGAGAATATGTTCACGGATTGCGTCAACCTCGTAGGCTCCATCACCTACGACTCCGAAAAGACCGACGTCACCTACGCCACAGCCCAAGGCGGCTATATGACTCTCCGCGGCCCTGTGACATTCAGCGACACTGACGACAACAGCAACACGATTTCCACATACGACGGATACCAAGCCTACGTCGAGATGACGCGCACGCTGAAGACTGGCGGCTGTGGAACACGTTCTGCGTACCGTTCGACGCTGCCAACCCCAGTGGCTGGACAGTGAAGAAGCTGACCAGTTCGTCGTTTAGCAGCGGTACGCTGACGCTGAACTTCGACGATGCCACGAGCATCGAGGCCGGCAAGCCGTACTTAGTGAAGGTGGAAGAGGTTGCTGAGAACCCGACCTTCGAGGGTGTCATCGTCACCGACGGCACGGCTACCACCACAGAGACCGACAACGCCGACTTCGTGCCCGTGATTAACCCGACCTTCCTGACGGGCGGCGACAAGAGCGTGCTCTTCGTCACCGGCGGCAACAAGCTGACCTATCCCGCCGCCGACGGCGACATCAACGGCTTCCGCGCCTACTTCCATCTGAAGGGCGACGCCGTGGCCGAGGCCCGCGCCTTCCGCATGAGCTTCGGCGAAGAGACGGGCATTGAGACCGTACTGGATAACGAGCCGACGACGGCTACCAGCACCTTCACCCTCGACGGTCGCCGCATCCAAGGCCAGCCCACGCAGAAGGGCCTGTACGTCGTGAATGGTAAAAAGACAATCATCAAATAAAGAAAGGAGGACACAACTATGATAAAGAAAGAATATCTGAAGCCCACGATGCACGTGGTGAAGATACAGCAGGCAAAGATGCTCTGCGGCTCGCTGACAGGCGTAAAGTCAAGCGGCCTCGATGATGAGGATGATTTGGAGTACGACGACACAAGCGGCAACCAAGGTTACGCCTGGTAAACGACAATGAACGACACGCCTGCGGAGGCCACCCGCGCCGCCCGCAGGCGTTTTCGGAAGTTCCTCAACGGAATGACCGAACACGCTCTTTGGGCTTCGCCCGAAAATCGGCGGCGCCTCAGCAAAGCCTGAAAGCGAACATTCGCTTTGCGTTCTTTCGTCCCTGCGGTAGCAAGCGCTACACGATGGACGACATCAACGCCATGCTGGACGAAGCCGAGGCCGACTTCGCCGCTGGCAAGGGAATACCCGACGAAGAGGTGTGGCGCAAGTGGGACGAGGAACTCGTCCGTGAGGAACAGGATCTTCTTGTCTTTATTTCATGACCTTGCGGCCGTTCATAATGTAAAGGCCTGGTTTCAGCCGGCCATCCGCCGACTGGCTTTCAGCAATTTTGCGGCCGCTGAGGTCGAAGCATCCCTTCTCCTTCGAGTGCGCACCGTCATTCTGCCTGACGTCCTCGATGCCTGCAGTCCAGAAGCTTTTTGCCTGAATGCTGGCCTGCCCCAGCACGAAGTCTGAATTCTTTGCAGCGTCGGCATAGAAGACGATGATGTAGTCGCCGCTTTCAGGGACATCAAACTCGAATGTCTTCATACTGACTCCAACGAACTTGTTGGATGTGTCGCCACCGATATTGACTGTGGGCGTGTAGGTCTGGGATGCCACTTCCTGTCCGTCGAGGGTCTCAATGGCGATGGTCACTGGCGAGAACTCAGGCTGGTTCCAGTTGCACACTTTGTAGTTGATGGCATAATGGCCAGCGTGGAGCGTCAGATAGGAACGTGCGGCCTTATCGCCGAATTTTGCCCAGGCGGCCTTTGCCTTTGTCGTTAGGTTTTGCACGAGCAGGCCATATTCGAAGGAGCGCGAGGCGTTAGTGAAACGCAGGAGGCGGGGACCAGTGGTATAAGGGAGTCCTCCCCCCACCCGTTTCGAGGAGCCGTTGCTCACATACCAGTTTTGTGGCACGACGCCCTCAGTCTTGAACGTCTGGTAGAGGCTGTAGGAGCTTGTCGACGTAGCGAAGTTCACCAGGCAAGAGGCTTGTGTCTTCTTACCCTTGTCGTCGGTAGCCTCCACGCGCAAGGTATGCTTGCCGCTTTTGGCAGTCGTCAGTACAGTTGTGTAGGGGGTGGCAGACATTGAGTCGACAAGCGTCTTGCCATCGTAGAATTCCACCTTCACCACCTTGCTTGCAGTGGTGGCAGCCTTGGCGGTGGCTTTCACGGTGACTTCGGGAAACACCTCTTCGCCTTTGGGAGCCATGCAGAGATGAGTGGTCTCTCCTGCAGGCTCAGTGATTCTGACGATGGGCTGATTCAGGGTGAAACGCTTGCAGAAGTTCCAAATCAGGTGGCGGTTCAGGTCCATAGGCCAGTGCCCGCCGTTGTGATAGGAGTAGAGCCACACTTCACCGCCATTGGTCCCGCCTGTCCACTTCTCCAGATCGCCGTTGAACCAGCTACTGCTGATGGGCTTATAGCCGATGGTCTTGGAATAGCTAGTGTGCTTGTCGTGCTTGGCATAATTCTCGATATAGCCGTGTATGCCGTAGTCCTCATAGCCGAACACAGAATCGTCGTAGGCAATGACTTCCAACAGATTGACGGGCTTCTTGCAGTTGTTCCAAGGCGACTCGGAGAACTGTATGCCGCTCGTTGGTGCAAAGGCCGCAATTCTGTTCTGCATATTGGCGATGCAATGGTGAATGAGCATCGAACCCATAGAGAAGCCAGACCAGTAGACGCGGTCTTTGTCGATGTCGAAACGGCTGGCCATCTCTTCGATAGCATTAATGACGAATGTCTGGTCGTTCGTGCCGCCAATGTCCCACGTGCTGCCGTTGCTGCGCAGATAGGTAATGACAAACTTGGCTGTGTCGATCATTTCGTACATCTTATCGGAACCGTATTGATACTCCGGATCTTGGTTCATGCCGTGGGTGACAATAAACAATGGCGACTTGGCTGGCAGCGAATTAGGGGTGAAGACCACCATGTTCCTTTGCTGGCCGTTTACGGTAATGTCAATCGACTGCTTCTTGTAGGCAGAAGCCTGCAAGGCCGAAAGAAGGACAAGGGTAAACAAAATAAATGAGCGTTTCATATTGGTTATAGTTTGTTAGTGATTATCAGGTTCAATTATTGTAAAGATTACTCTTCCATGAGTTTGCGATAGCGGGTGCGCTTAGGCTCTTCCAGCCCCAGACGCTGGGCCTTGTTGGTCTCGTATTCGCTATAGTTGCCCTCGAAGAAGAACACCCTACCCTCGCCCTCGAAGGCAAGGATATGCGTACAGATGCGGTCAAGGAACCAACGGTCGTGACTGATGATGACAGCACAGCCTGCAAATGCTTCGAGACCTTCTTCGAGTGCCCGCAGGGTGTTCACGTCGATGTCGTTGGTAGGCTCGTCGAGTAGCAGCACATTGCCCTCCTGTTTCAGGGCGATGGCCAGATGGAGCCGGTTGCGCTCACCGCCAGAGAGTACGCCACACTTCTTTTCCTGGTCGGCCCCACTGAAATTAAACCGAGACAAATAGGCCCTCACGTTGACATCCTTGCCGCCCATGCGGAGGGTCTCATTGCCCTGCGACACCACCTCGTAGACAGATTTCGCCGGGTCGATGTCCTTATGCTGCTGGTCGACATAGGAAAGCTTCACCGTCTCGCCAATGCTGAACGAGCCTTCGTCGGGTTGTTCCATTCCCATGATAAGACGGAAGAGGGTGGTCTTGCCTGCACCGTTAGGCCCAATGACGCCTACGATGCCATTGGGTGGCAGCATGAAGTTCAGGTCGGTGAAGAGGCTCTTCTCCGGATAGGACTTGGCTACATGCTCAGCCTCGATGACCTTGTTGCCCAGACGCGGACCGTTAGGAATGAATATTTCCAGCTTCTCCTCTTTCTGCTTCTGCTCTTCGTTGAGCATCATCTCGTAGGAGTTCAGACGGGCCTTGCCTTTGGCATGACGTGCCTTGGGCGCCATGCGCACCCACTCCAACTCACGCTCCAGCGTCTTGCGGCGCTTCGAGGCTGTCTTCTCCTCCTGGGCCAGTCGCTGACTCTTCTGCTCAAGCCACGACGAGTAGTTACCCTTCCAGGGAATGCCCTCGCCCCTATCCAGCTCCAGAATCCACTCTGCCACGTCGTCGAGGAAATAGCGGTCATGGGTCACGGCAATCACCGTGCCCTCATATTGCTGCAGGTGCTGTTCAAGCCAGTCGATCGACTCGGCATCGAGGTGGTTGGTAGGCTCGTCGAGCAACAGCACATCGGGCTTCTGGAGCAACAGCCTGCATAGTGCCACACGACGACGCTCACCGCCCGACAGTGTCTTTACGCCCCAGTCGCCAGGGGGGCAATGAAGGGCATCCATCGCACGCTCGAGCTTCGAGTCCATGTTCCAGGCATCTGTCGCGTCGATGATGTCCTGCAGTTCCGTCTGACGCGCCATCAGCTTGTCCATCTTGTCGGGATCTTCATAAAATTCGGGTAAACCGAATTTCACGTTGATGTCGTCATACTCGGCCAGTGCGTCGTAGACATGCTGCACGCCCTCCATCACGTTCTCCTTCACCGTCTTCTCTTCGTTCAGTGGCGGGTCTTGTGGCAGATAGCCCACACTGTAGCCAGGACTCCACACCACATTGCCCTGATACTGCTGGTCGAGACCTGCAATAATCTTCATCAGTGTCGACTTACCTGCGCCATTCAGTCCGATGATGCCGATTTTGGCACCATAGAAGAAACTGAGGTAGATGTTCTTGAGCACTTGTTTCTGGTTCTGCTGGATGGTCTTGCTCACTCCAACCATCGAGAAAATAATCTTCTTGTCGTCAACTGTTGCCATATATTGTCGTTTTTTTGTTTTGCAAAGATAGTGAAATTTGTCCGAATATGATCATCTTTGCACACACTTTTAGGAATGTTTATGAAGGAAAGATTAAAAAAAATGCAGAATTAGGCCCATAAATCAAAAATTTGCACTACCTTTGCAAATTGTAAGCACTGCTCCGGCTTGCCGCTGGTTGCTTGACCTCTTCTCTGCCAAAGGAGAACGAAAGGAAGCGACGGGAGGAAAGTCCGGGCAGCATAGGACGCTCCACTTCTGAAAGTAGAAGCAGTCGGCGACGGCTGGATACGGGAGAAGAGAACGACCGCCAACTCAGATTGAAGGCTGAAAAATCCGAATATCTGAGCGGTAAGGGTGAGAAGGTGTGTGTAAGAGACCACCAGCCGACGGGTGATCGTCGGGCTGTTCCGTCTGGAGGCTGCAAGTTCATGTAAACCATCGACCGAGGGTTGTCCGCCCGAACGACGAGAGTCTGCGATGGAGGGTAGAACGCTGGATGCGCCACCGTGAGGTGCGTAGTAGATAAATGGCAGGCGCTGGCTTCGGCCAGTACAGAACCCGGCTTATAGGGGCAGTGCTTTTTAAACATTGAACGTTGAACATTGAATATTAAACACATCATCCGGTTTTTTCAGGTTGACCTCTGGCAGCTGCCCGAGGACACCTTTTCGCCTTTTCGCCGCCTTGCCACCGAGGTGACGAAAGTTGTTTATCTTGCCATTCGGTTCTTTACGACGAAAAGGGTGCTCACCAGAGCGGCGGCACTCACCTACAGCACCCTGCTCTCCATCGTGCCCATCCTCGCCGTAGTGTTTGCCATAGCTCGCGGGTTTGGCTTCAGCAAGTATATTGAGGAAGCATTTCGCGATGCCTTGTCGTCTCAGCCTTTAGCCGCCGACGTCATCATCGGCTGGGTGAACAGCTATCTGGTTCACACCAAGAGTGGCATTTTCTTAGGAGTGGGCCTGGTGTTCATGCTCTACACGGTTCTTATGCTGGTGAGCAATATCGAGGAAACGTTTAACGAGATTTGGCAGGTAACGAAGCCGCGTAGCATCTTCCGCACGTTTACAGACTATCTGGCCATGTTCTTCCTCTTTCCCATACTCATTGTGGTGTCTTCGGGCTTGAGCATCTTCGTGGGCACGTTTGTCTCGTCGATGCCCGATTTCCTGCTGTTGGGTTCTTTCTCGCAGTTCCTTGTCAACCTGACCCCCTACGTGTTTATGTCGGCTCTCTTTATTGCACTCTATGTGTTCATGCCCAATACCCACGTAAAGGTGAAGAATGCCATTGTCCCTGGTATTCTTGCGGGTATCGCCATGCAGTGGCTACAGTTCTTCTATATCCATTCTCAGATTTGGATGACCAGCTACAACGCTATCTATGGCTCGTTTGCCGCTCTGCCACTGTTTATGCTCTGGGTACAAATATCGTGGACTATCTGCCTCTTTGGCGCAGAACTGACCTATACCAGCCAGAATCTTGACTATTACGACTACAACGTGATGACTACCGACATCAGCCATCGTTACCGCATGATGCTCTGCGCCCTCATCATGTCGCGCATTTGCCGGCGTTTTGCCGACGGGCATCGCGCTCCCACCACTGCCGACCTTCGGGAAGAGACCAACATTCCCATTCGCGTGGTGAACGACCTGTTGCAAAAGCTCATTGAAGCCAAATTGGTCATAGAGGTCTCGACCGACGAGAAAGGCGACACCTCGCAGTTTGTGCCTGCTGAGAGTCTGGCCAACCTGAACGTAGGCGTGATGGTAGACCGTTTGGAGGCTCAGGGAAGCTGGAAGATTGACTTGCCTGTAGGCGACATTCTCAGTGACGATTGGGCCAAAGCAGTAGAAATGCGACTGCAATACCTGAGGAGCCTGAAGAACATTCGACTGGAAGACATCTATCTGGGTAGTGAGAAATGAAAAATGAGAAACCAAAAATGGACAAAGTAGGAAAATATCTGAACATGGCCGAGCCGTTCCATTGCGATTTTCAGGGACGACTGATGATGGGTCATTTAGGCAACCACATGCTCAATGCAGCCGACTTTCATTCTACCGACCGTGGATTTGGCATGAAGTATCTGAACACCATCCAGAAAACTTGGGTGCTTTCGCGACTGGCCATCGAGATGACCGAGATGCCATGCCAGTATGACAGGTTCTACGTTGAGACGTGGGTGGAAAGCGCCATGCGCTACTTCACCAACCGCAACTTCCGTGTGGTCGACGAGGCAGGCAAGGTCTTCGGCTACGGCCGCAGCATTTGGGCAATGATCGACACGGTAACGCGCCAGCCTACCGACCTTCTCGCCATTCACAACGGGGCTATCAACAACTGGATAGAGCGTGAAAAAGAGTGCCCCATTGACAAGGGAGGACGTGTGAAGATGAGCGACAATGCCGTGTTTGTACGTGCCATCGACACATACTATAACGACGTGGACATCAATGGGCATATCAACTCGGTAAAATACATAGAGCACGTGCTCGACCTCTGGGACTTGGAATGGTATAGCAAGCACCCTATTCGCAGGCTGGAGATAGCCTATGTGGCTGAAGCCCATCAGGGCGACCGCCTGTCCTTCTATCGCGAACAGACCAATGAGAACGAATTTTGCATCCGCATCTGCCACGACGATAACATCGAGGCAGCGCGGTGCAAAGTCGTATTCACTGACTGAAGTTTCGCACCCCTTTTTGTTTGCATAATCATTCATTTTGTAGCTTTACGCAAACAGGTCTGAAATTCATGCTGTATTCCAGTGCAATTCAATTCAAATTGCGTTGTAATTCAGCATGAATTGAAGCACAATTCGAACCGAATTACAACGCACTGAAAACCAACAAGTTAACACAGTCACCGAAGTGAATATATATTCATAATCTGTTGTTCCTTAAAGGGTGAAAAACTTCAGTCACTGATTAATTATTAATGTATTTCTTGCCGTTACGGATGTAGACGCCCCTCCTTAACGTTGAACGTTGAATACGACGTCCCTGTAGGTCGTAGACAGCTGAATTCTGGTTGGCAGATTCAGAATTCTGAACTGTAGCGATACCCAGGTCTATGTCCTTTACGAAAAGAAGTCCTTCGCTGATGCGACTGGTATCCCACGTTATGCCGTTCTGCATTTCAAACTGCGGCGTACCTGCAAAGTTTGTAGCTGTAAAGACACGGATGCTGTCGCCCACTTGCAATTTGTTGCCAAGGGTAGGCACGATGCGGATGGTACCGTTAATGGTGAGCGTTCCTATATCTGAAATCTTCGTAGACACGCCCGACTGGCTGGCGGCAATAACGAGTGTGCCTGTTGTACCGATAGTGACGTTCTTGCTTCCAAAGAACAGCGTTCCTGTAGCCAATCCTTCTGTTGTGCCAGGTCGCAAGATGCCGTTAACGGTAACAGCCGAGTTGCTCAGTGCCTTCGCAGCACTATTGTTGCCAGAGAGCGTACCGTTAGCATCGACCGTGAGACGACCTGTTCCAAGGCTCGACACCGTGCCCAAACAGAGTTCTCCCTCACGAATGGTGGTGGTACCAGTATTGACGCTGGCTCCGTTCCATGTAATCTTGCCAGTTCCTACTTTCACGAAGTTGGCATTCGACGACACTTTCACCGTTGTTGTCCAGTCTGCATCGTTGCCCACCTGCCATGTATTGGCTCCCACACTACCGCTATTGCTGAATGTGCAACTGCCACCCAGTTTGCCAGTGCCCGTCGCCTTGCCAACATGGAAGGTCTTGCCTGAGTTCTGCACTTCTACATTGGCGGCAATATTCATGGTGCCTTTGGGCATGCCACTGCTGGTATTGAGCGTGAAACGCAGCACACTGGGGTCGTCAAGTCCAGAAGAAGGCTTGAGTATGCCTTCGAAACTTGTGAAGTCGCACTGCACGGGCGTACGAGTGGCATAGTAGTTCGTACCTTTCTCAGTAGTGCAATAGGCGTTCAGCGTACCCTTGCCAGTAATCTTGTTGGTGTAGGTAGAACGGTTGGCCATATACCAAGTGCCAGCCTTGCCTTCTGGCACGTTGATGGTATAGCTGGTACTTGTGTTTTCATTGAGCGTACCACCCTGGAACTCGACGGTCTTGGCCGGTATGTTGGCATTGATGCACTGCACTGTTCCTGCAGCGATCACCAGTCGGCTCAGGTTGCTGTTCGAGACGTTCAGCTTCATCCAGCCATTGCCTTTCTTCGTAAGCACAGTACCCGTGACGGCTTTGTCGAGAATAAAGTCCTGGGCATTGTTGATGACGCCACCTTCTTCGCCCACCATCTGCATGGGCGAGCCTTGAGTCACAGCTGCCGTAGTACGCAGCTCACCGCCATTTTCCATGACAAACTTGTTGGCTGCCAGGGTTACGCCGCCCAAATTGCCCTTTGCTTGATTAGCATTGGCCAACGAGCTGACGCTGACAATGCCTCCAGAAATGCGGTTGCCACCGGTATAAGTGTTTTCATTCTTGATGGTCAGCATGCCCTTTCCGCTCTTCACCAGTTTTGTGCTACCGACGAGTGCACCGGTGCCATTCAATGTATAAGCCTTGCTGCTATCAAAGAATACGGTATCGGCCTCCACATCACTGTTTAATGTGACCGAAGCCCTGCTCGACGTATCGGTAAACCATACTTTGTCGCCCGTAACAAAGATGTCTGCCTCGCCCTCTTCATTGCTGAAGTTCTCGGTGTTGGCAACATCCCACACACTGCTTTCGCTACCCGTCCAGGCAATAGTGCCGGCATCGCGCATACCCGATATTTCCAGATAAAGCTTGCCATCCTCGAGCAGCAGCGAGCTCTTCATCGTAGAGCTGATGCCCTCGATGCGGATATTATCGAGCGAACCTGTGAGAGCAGTGGCTTCGCCAATAAGATACCTGCCAGCCACAGGCTTGTCCATGTTATGACAGACGAACTCGAACACTGGCATCAAGTACTTAGGGCCGTATTGCCAGGTCTTCTTCTCAATGGCAAGCGCTTTGGTCTTTACCTGATCGGCCGTCTGGTCATTGTAGATGTCGAAGACAATGCGCGAACCAAAACCCAACGCAAGCGAATCGGTAGTGATGGTGCCACAGTTGTCGGCCCTGCCGGGACGCAGTTTGGCATCGTAGTCCATTTGAATGCTGCGGAACACGCCACCGTCGCTGTTCAACTCGGCAAAGCGGTTCAGCCATAGTGGAGAGTTCTTCATTGTTCCGTCGAAATTCACGGTGCCTGCCCAGATGTTTGTCTCGCCGGTATAGGTCATGTCTACCTTGGGTAGGTTAAGTATGCCGTCGCCCTGCTTCACTAATCGCATGGAGCCGGTAAAGGCAGCACCCGTAACGTCGCAAGTATAATATGTATAGTTGATCTTGGCGTTACCATTGGTGATGGTGCTGTTCGTACCCTGTACCCATGAGGGCACGTTAAAGGTCACCATGTAGGGCTGCGCATTCTCGCTGACAGTAATCTTCGAGTCGGCCGTCTCACAGACAATGACGTGCTGGTCGTTCTGCTCCGTACCGATGGTTCCATTGTTCTTCACCTCAGTTCGTCCGGTCATGGTGAGTGGTGGCGGGGCCATGGTGATGCCTTCCAGCTCGCCAAGATAGTAGCTGGCATGTGGTGGCTGGTTGTAGCCCATCGATTCCCACACCATTCCCTGACGGTACTGATGGTCGTGCCATAACGTATAGTTGCGCCACTTCGTAGCTATATTAGTTGTGTACACGCGTACATATTTATTATCACTGGTACGCACGATGATTTCCTCACGCCAGTCACCCAGCACGTCGCCAGTGGCCGAAGGGGTGTTTTTCGTCCAGTTGCAGTTCGACGTGCCGTCGGCGGTAAAGACAATACTTCCGTCTGCCTTGAACACACGGGCAGCACCTTCACGCGAATTGGCACCGTCGAGTCCTTCCTCTAACAGGTCGCCATCCCAGTAAATACGGAAGTTGTTGGTGAAGCCTGTAGGACCGTTGGTAATGACCTTGTCGGCTACGCACGAGATGGTTCCCGACTGCGACGAATGGCCGATGGCACCTGGATAGGCATTGGAGAAGTTGCCACAAAGAGCACGACCGTCATCGCCCGTAGACTGCAGGCGGTAGTAGATCTTTGATGTCGTGGCGTCGCGGTAGTTCATGGCAGGCTCGTCCTCATTGCATGCAAAGATTTCCTGTCCGTGGCGATAGGGGTCGAAGTCGCTGCAATGCTGCGCATCGCCATGTCCCAAACCCGTTGTAGAAAGACCTTTGCCATTGTCGTCG
>CAJONO010000098.1 GCA_905235905.1 uncultured Prevotella sp. | reverse complement strand
TCCGTGCCGGCCGCTTCGACCGTCAGATACACGTCGACCTGCCCGACCTCAACGAGCGCAAGGAGGAGTTCACCGTCCATCTGAAGCCCATCAAGATCGACGAGAGCGTCGACATCGATTTTCTGGCCCGGCAGACACCGGGTTTCTCAGGGGCCGACATAGCCAACGTCTGCAACGAGGCAGCCCTCATTGCCGCCCGCCACAACAGCGAGAAGGTGGGCAAGCAGGATTTCCTCGATGCCGTCGACCGCATCATCGGTGGCTTGGAGAAGAAGACCAAGGTGATGACCGAGCAGGAGAAGCGCTCCATAGCCATCCACGAGGCAGGCCACGCCACCATCTCATGGTTCACCGAGTTTGCCAACCCGCTGGTCAAGGTCTCGATCGTGCCGCGTGGTCAGGCCCTGGGCGCCGCATGGTATCTGCCCGAAGAGCGTGTGTTGCAGACCAAGCAGGCCATGCTCGACGAGATGTGCTCGCTCTTGGGGGGCCGTGCTGCCGAGGAGCTGTTCATCGGCCAGATCTCCACGGGCGCCATGAACGACCTGGAGCGCACCACCAAGCAGGCCTACGGCATGATAGCCTACGCCGGCATGAGCGACAAGCTGCCTAACCTGTGCTACTATAACAATGCCGAGTATCAGTTCCAGCGGCCCTACTCAGAGGCTACCGCCAAACTGATGGACGACGAGGTGCTCAGAATGGTGAACGAGCAATACGAGCGCGCCAAGCAGATACTGACCGAGCACAAGGACGGTCATGCCCAGCTGGCCCAGCTGCTCGTCGACCGCGAGGTTATCTTCGCCGAGGACGTGGAGCGCATCTTTGGCAAGCGCCCCTGGACCAGCCGCAGCGAGGAACTGCTCGAGGCCCAGATGCGCGCCGATGCCGAGCGAATGGCCGCCGAACGCGCCAAGCAGTTGGAAGCAAAGAAGCAGGAAGAAAATAAAGAGCAAAAGGAGGAAGAAACATGAAGAACTTTATCGTCAGAACCATCACAGGCGTGTTTTTTGTAGCCGCCATCGTCGTAAGCTTTCTTAATCCGAGAGCCATGGCCTTGCTGTTCGCCCTGGTCACGGGCATGACCATCTGGGAGTTTGCCGGACTTGTCAACGACCGCCGCACCGCCGTCACCGTCAACCGCTTCATCTCGACCGTGGCAGGCGTCTACCTGTTCCTGTCCATGGCAGGCTTCAACAGCGGGCTCACCCCCTCGTCGGTGTTCATCCCCTATCTCGTGAGCATCATTTACCTCCTCGTGGCCGAACTCTACCTGAAGGCCGAAGACCCCATTCACGACTGGGCCTACACCATGCTCGCCCAAGTCTATATCGCCTTGCCCTTCTCGCTGCTCAACGTGCTCGCCTACCGTTGGGACGGTCAGCAGGTGGTCTACTCCTACCTGACGCCACTCTCCGTCTTCGTGTTCCTCTGGCTCAACGACACTGGGGCCTATCTCTGCGGTTCGCTCCTGGGGCGCCACAAGCTCTTCCCCCGCATGTCGCCGGGCAAGTCGTGGGAGGGCAGCATTGGCGGCGGTCTCTTAGTGGTGCTCGTGGCCGTCGGAGCCCACTGGCTCACCGAGCACCTCGGCGTCAACCACCTGGGTCTGAACGCCGCCGAATGGGCAGGCCTGGGGCTCACCGTCGTCGTTTTCGGCACGTGGGGTGACCTCATTGAGAGCCTGTTCAAGCGCACCATCGGCATCAAGGACTCCGGCAGCATACTCCCTGGCCACGGCGGCATGCTCGACCGATTCGACTCCTCGCTCCTGGCCATCCCTGCCGCTGTCGTCTATCTCTACACCCTCACCCTGCTTTAGTGGCAGGAGTCCCCGTTCCTCAAATCCTTCAAAAAAAAGATGAAAAGAATCCTTGTCAGCATCCTCCTTCTTTGCGGCTCAGAGGCAGCCTTATGCTTGGCGACGTGAAGTATGGCGACAGCTGTCTGACGGCCATCATCTGGCCTGCGGCACTGAAACTGACGGAAGGCATGATGGGCAGCCATTGGAATGCGAACATGCTGTTCTACGTGGCCGATAGCGAGGTGGCTCCTGCCGGCAGCTCCCTTATTTCTTCAGGATTTGAAACCACCTGTGTCCGTTGGCAACCTACCGTCAGGACTGCTATTACAATATATATATATAAGGTGTGTCGTCTGTTTCATTGGTTAAAATCAGGGTTGGTCGAGCCTTCTATAGGTCTGTTTAAAACAATAAAGGCGAACAAAATGTCCGCCTTTATCAGAACTTCTATGTACACCCGCAGGGGCTCGAACCCTGGACACCCTGATTAAGAGTCAGGTGCTCTACCAACTGAGCTACGGGTGCAACTTTTCGTTTGCGGGTGCAAAGGTATA
>CAJONO010000097.1 GCA_905235905.1 uncultured Prevotella sp. | reverse complement strand
GTAATCGCTTAAAGGAGGACACATTATGGCACATAAAAAAGGTGTAGGTAGTTCTAAGAACGGCCGCGAGAGTGCAGCCCAGCGACTCGGCGTGAAAATCTGGGGCGGTCAGAAGTGTATTGCCGGCAACATTATTGTTCGTCAGCGCGGCACGAGGCACTATCCCGGCAATGGCGTAGCTATTGCTAAGGACGACACGCTCTATGCCCTCATCGACGGCACCGTGAATTTCCATAGGGGAAAGCGCGACAAGAGCGTCGTTTCGGTCATTCCCAATGCCGAGGCCTAAATTCAAGTACGCACATTAGCGTTCTTTAAAAACAAAAACTTACTTCCAAACAAACAACAGGGGGTTCCCGTTCTTGAAAAAGACGGGAACCTTTCTGCGTTTTGTACCCTCGCACAACTACCGTTGACTCTATATTGCCCGACTAAATAGTCTTGCAAATAGTCTTGTTTCTCACTTTTTCCGCGAAACTTGTTGTGGTTTCGCGGATTTTTCGTACCTTTGCAGGCAGCTATGACATCTTAAAACTCTATATACGATGAAACTGAATGATATACTGAGCGGCCAGTTTAATGCCGCAGAGTGGGAGCAGAAAGGCTACCAGCTTCCTAAGTTCGACATCAAGGCTTTGCGCGAGAAGACAGCCAAGGAGCCCACATGGGTACACTTTGGCGGTGGCAACATTTTCCGCGCCTTTCCCGCAGCCATTCTCAACGACGCACTGAACACGGGCAAGTACGACCGTGGCGTCATCGTGGCCGAGACCTTCGACTTCGAGGTTATCGACAAGGCCTACGCCCCTTACAACAACCTGTCGCTCTGTGTGAACCTTTGTTCCGACGGCTCTATCGAGAAGAAGGTCATTGCCAGCGTCACCGAGGCGCTGAAGGCCGACCCGCAGTTTGCCGACTGGCAGCGCCTGCAAGAGATTTTCCGCAACCCGTCGTTGCAGATGATCTCGTTTACCATTACTGAGAAGGGCTACACCTTTAATGAGACCGACCTCGCCCGTGGCCTGAGTCCCGTCTTTGCGATGGGCAAGGTGTGCGCCCTGCTGTTAGAGCGCTTCAACGCAGGCCAGCTGCCTCTCACGGTCCAGTCGATGGACAACTGTTCGCACAACGGCGACAAGGTAAAGGCCGGTGTCATGGCCTACGCCGAGCGCTGGGTGAAGGACGGGCTGGTGCCCCAGGGCTTCCTCGACTACCTGAAGGACGAGACGAAGGTGACCTTCCCCTGGTCGATGATCGACAAGATTACCCCTCGGCCGCACGAGAAGGTGAAGGAGCTGCTGGCCGAGGACGGCTTCGAGGACAACGACTACATAGAGACAGAGAAGCACACGTTTACCGCCCCCTTCGTCAACGCCGAAGAGGTGCAGTATCTGGTCATCGAGGACCACTATACCAACGGTCGGCCGCCGCTCAATCTGGGCGGTGCCCTCTACACTACCCGTGAGACCGTCGACAAGGTTGAGACGATGAAGGTGACCACCTGTCTGAACCCGCTCCACACGGCTATGAGCATCTACGGCTGCATGCTCGGCTACACGCTTATCTCTGCCGAGATGAAAGACGAGGACCTGCGCCCGTTCATTCAGAAGATAGGCTATATGGAGGCCATGCCCGTCGTGGTCGACCCCGGTGTGCTGAACCCCTACGAGTTCATTGGTGCCGTCATCAACCGCCGATTGCCCAATCCCTTCATGCCCGATGCACCGCAGCGCATAGCTATGGACACCTCGCAGAAGCTGCCCATCCGCTTCGGTGAGACGCTGAAGAAGTATATAGCCCGTGGTCTCGACATGCAGAATCTTGTGCTCATCCCCCTGACGCTGGCCGGCTATGCCCGCTATCTGAAGGGCATCAAGGACGACGGCACACCGTTCGAACCCTCGCCCGACCCCATGCTGCAGGAGCTGCAGGCCATCGTTGCGCCGTTAGAGATAGGTAAGGCAGCTCAGGACTGGAGCTGTCTGCACAAGCTCTACAGCCGCAAGGACGTCTTTGGCCTTGATCTCTACGAGGCAGGCCTTGGCGAGCAGATAGAAGGCATGGTGAAAGAGCTGTATGCCGGCAACGGTGCCGTGCGCAAGACGCTCCACAAGTATGTTATGGCCCGATAGCCGGCTGTCTCAACAACGACACCGTGAATATTCATACAGTTTTTCGGATGCCATAACGGCCTTATAGTCAGCGAGTTATAATCCGTTATTAATTATCGTTCAATTCATGCTGAATTAGCTTGTAATTCATGCTGAATTGAACGATAATTCATGCTCAGTTGCAAGGTGCTTGGCCAAGGCCCTGAAAGTGCATAAACATGCAAGTGGAAAGGCCTACTTTTTCCGCCTCTTGATTCCGTTTCTTTTTAGCAGTGCGTCGATGGTGGGTTCGCCGCCACGGAAGCGCTTGTAAAGCGTCATGGGATGCTCGGTGCCGCCCTTCGACAGTATTTTGTCGCGGAACGACTGGGCCGTCTGCTGGTCGAAGATGCCGTGCTTCTTGAACACCGCGAACGCGTCGGCATCGAGCACCTCGGCCCATTTGTAGCTGTAGTAGCCTGCGGCATAGCCCCCAGCCATGATGTGTGAGAACTGCACCGTCATGCAAGTGTCGGGCAGTTGCTTGCCCAGTATGGCCTTCTTCCATGCCTGCTTCTCGAAGCTGATGATGTCGTCGGTAAATTCGTGGCGCTGGGTGTAGTAGGCCATGTCGAGCAAGCCTAACGACACCTGGCGCAGACAGGCCGTGGCACACATGAAGTTGCGGCTCTTCACAATACGGTCGATAAGTTCGTCGGGCAGCGGCTCGCCCGTCTGGTAGTGGAAGGCGAAGGTGCGCAGAAACTCCTTCTCGACGGCATAGTTCTCCATGAACTGCGAGGGCAGCTCGACGAAGTCCCACCACACGTTGGTGCCGGAAAGACTCTCGAAGCGGGTATTGGCAAAAATGCCGTGGAGCGAGTGGCCGAACTCGTGCAGGAATGTTTCCACCTCGCCCAGTGTGAGCAGGGCGGGCTTCTCGGCCGTCGGCTTCGTCAGGTTCATCACCACCGAGACGTGGGGGCGCACGTTTAACTCATGGAACCCACCCCCAGCCCCTCCCGAAGGGAGGGGGGCTTGATTACCTTTATTATCTGATATGGAGTTTGCAGAGCTATCTAAACTCCCCTTCCCTCGGGAGGGGTTGGGGGTGGGTGTTTGGGGCTTTATATACTGTCCCTGATACTCCGTCATCCATGCGCCGCCCTGCTTGCCTTTGCGGGGGTGGAAGTCGGCATAGAACACGGCCAGATAGGAACCATCGCGGTCGAACACCTCGTATGCCCGCACGTCGGGGTGATAGACGGGAATGTCCTTGTTCTCCTTGAACGTGATGCCGTAGAGGCGGTTGGCCAAGCCGAACACGCCGTCGATGACCCGTGACAGCTCGAAGTAGGGCCGCAGCATCTCGGCATCGAGATTATACTTCTTCAGTTGCAGCTTGTGGCTGTAGAAGGGAATGTCCCAAGGGTTGAGAGTTGAGTGTTGAGGGTTGAGAGTTGAGTGTTGAGGGTTGAGAGACTTTTCTTTTGCAGACGAACTAACGTCTCTCAACCTTAAACTCTCAACTTTTAGCTCCTTCAATTCCCTCTCTGCCGTAGGCTTGTAGGCATCAATAAGGTCGTTGAGCAACTTGTAGACGCTGCGGGTGTTGGAGGCCATGCGGCGTTTCAGCACATAGTCGGCATAGGTCTTATAGCCCAGCAGCTGGGCAATCTCACGGCGCAGGTTGACAAGCCGTTTGCATATTTCCAGGTTGTTCTCGGCGTTGTCGTGGGTGCAGATGGTGTTGCGGGCCATAAACATCTGGCGGCGCAGCTCCCGTTGGGTGCTATAGGTCATGAAGGGTGAATAGGAAGGACTGTCGAGGGTGAAAGTCCAGCCAGAAGGGTTGAGAGTTGAGTGTTTAGTGTTTAGAGACTTTTCTTTGGCTGACGAAGAAGGTCTATCGTCTCTTAACTCTAAACTCTTATCTCTCAACTTATACTCCTCTGCTGCCGCGTCGATGGCCGTCTGTGGCAGTCCGTCGAGCTGGGCAGGGTCGGTGATATGCAGTTTGAACGCCTTTTGCTCCTTCAGCAGATTCTGCGAGAATTGCAGCGAGAGCATCGATGCTTCCTCGGTGAGCTGGCGCAGGCGTTCCTTACCCTCCTTGGAGAGCAGCGCACCGCTGCGCACGAAACCCTGGTAGGTGTTCTCCAAGAGCATCTTCTCCTCGGACGTGAGCTTGCGGTGGTGCCGGTGTACATACTTGATGCGCTCGAACAGCCGCTCGTTCAGCCTCACGTCGTTGGCATGCTGGGTGAGTATGGGCTGCATCTTCTGTGCCAGGGCATCCAGCTCGTCGTTGGTGTCGGCCGAAAGCATGTTGAAGAACACCGTCGACACCCGATCCAGCAGGTCGTAATAGCCCTCGCGGTCGTCTTCCTTGTCTATGATGGTGTTGTCGAACGTTGGCTTCGCGGGGTTGTTGATGGTCTTCTCTATCTGTTCGTTGTCGCGGCGTATGCCTTCCATGAAGGCCTCCTCGTAGTCCTCTAAACAGATGCGGTCGAAAGGCACCGTGTCGTGCGGTGTGTTGTATGGTTCAAAAAAGGGGTTTGTTCTTTTCTCGCTCATTTTCTTGATGATGTTTGTGTGATAACTAAAAAAAATATGGTTGGTAGGGCTACTCGTCGAAGAAGCCTACGAGCGTGGGCTGGTAGTTGTCTATCAGGTTCTCTAACGCCGTGTTCACGCCATAGTCGGTGTCGTCAGTATCGTTGCTGAAGGTGAAGATGCAGTCGCCGTGGTTCAGACGGCCTGCACCATAGGCTCCGGTGACCAGTGCCGGCACATCGGCGGCTGCATCGGGCGTGTAGGAATAGATGAGCTGTGGGTCGGTGTCGAAGTTATGATAGGTCGTCCCTCCGGCGAGTGTCTTCACCGTCTCGGGCACCTGCTCGCTTCTCGTTGCCGCCTCATAGCAGTCGAAGCTGGTGCTGTTCTGCTGCCAGGCAATGGGCACATAGTAGCTGCTGCCGCCCGTCTCGGCGTAGACATTGCCAAACGACTTGATGATGCCGCCGTCCTCGCCCGAGAATGTGCCCGACCCCTTGGCATCGGTGCCCTGCTTCGAGCTGAGCATCGGGTTGTGGGCGTGGCGGAAGTAGTTGTTCTCGGCAAAGCAGCTGGCACCCGTGGTGACACCGATTCCATACTTGGCGTTGCCGTCGTAGTAATTGTTATAGGCGTGGACGCTCATGGTGCGAATGCGCGGATGGCGGGAGTCGCTGTGGTCGAACCAGTTGTGGTGGTAGGTAATGTAGTTGGGACCCGTCTCGCTCTTCATGCCAAACATGTTGCTCTTGCCCGTGTCCCAGAAGTGGCAGTAGCTGAGTGTGACAAACTTCGAGTCGCTCTTCACGTCGACGGCGCCGTCGCCCTTGGCATGGTCGCCGGAGCCATGCTTGCCATAGAACACGTCGATGTTGTGTATCCAGATATTCGAGTTGTCGGTGTCGAGCGAGATGCCGTCGTCCATGCAGCGCATGATGCCAAAGTTGCGGAACTCCACGCTCTTCGTCTTGCGGCAGAGGAAGCCGAACCCCCTGACGGTGGCATCGTCGCCAATGCCCTCGATGGTGATGTTGAGCTCGCTATTGGCCTTCTTTCCCTTGATTTGCAGGCCCTCTTCCTTGCTGCCGAAGGTGTCAACGTCGCTTGCGTTGACTGTGCCGATGATGCGCACCGCGAGCGGTGTGGTCACGTTGCCTTTCTCGAAAGCAGTGAGAATGGCCTGCAAGCCAGTAAACTCGCCGCTGTTCAGCCGCGCTTTCACGGTCTTTGCCGTGCCTGCCGTTACGTAGACCACCACGGCTCCCTGCTTCAGCGTGCCGTCGTTTTTGTAGGCTCCCACACCGCTGTCGTAGTCGAAATGGGCATAGCCCGAACGGTCGTAAGCCCTCACGGCGATGCCTGTTGCCTCGGCTGCGGCATCAGTCTGCTCCTTGTCGTCGGCACCCACAGGCACCACCTTGATGGCATAGTCGTCGGCAGCGGCAAGGCCCACCACGTCGGCACGGCCGTATGTGCCATAGTTGCGCACCAGCTGGTGGTCTATTTTTGTGTAGGTGTCATTTCCTCCACCTTTTATATATACGTGATAGCTTTTCGCACCCTCTATCAGGCCGAACTTCACGTAGGCCGACTCCTGCCAGCCCCGTGCTTCGGCTATGGTCACCTTTTCCTTTAGGGCCTTGCAGAAGCTGATACTTTTCACCGTTCCGTCATAGACAGTACTGCCATTTGCCAGCCTCACCGTCACCTTGTCGGCATCTATGCCTATGCTCTCCACGCCGTCGGTGTCGTAGTATCGCGTCTCGTCCGAAAGCCTGATGGCCACTTGGTTCTTCGTGTTGTCGGGGGTGGTGCCTTGTGCCTGTGCTCCCAGGACTGTCATTAGGGCTGCTAAGAATAGAAATAGTTTTTTCACGTCTACCTCCTAATCATTAGTCTGTGGGAAATGCAGGTCGAGCTCTTTCACGCCCAGCGGAGTGCAGAAGCCGCGGAGCGATACCAACACCAAGTCGTGGAAAATAAGCTCTATGCTGTAATGGTTGAAAAGGCGCTTGGTCATGATGGCATCTATGATGGCGTCGAACATGATGGCTATCAGCTCCAACGACACGTCGTTGCGGAAATATCCTTCGTCTACGCCACGGCGAAGAAACAGCAGCAGGTGCTCGTGGGCCTTCTGCCGGTTGCCATGCAGGAAATCGAGCACACGTGGATATTTCATGATGTCGGTATAGAACTGCGGGCACGTCGTCTTGAATTCAGACACCTTCTTGTGGTAGATTTTCAGCATCAGGTCCATGACGTTGGCACTTTGCTGGTCTATCAGCCTGGCCTCCTCGTCTTTCATCTGATGGTATTTCTTCAGTCCTTCCAGCACAAGCTGCTCCTTGTTCTCGTAGGTTTCGTAGAGGGTGCGTTTCGATATGCCTAACTGTTGGGCAATGTCGTCCATCTTCACGGCCCGTATGCCATGAGTGGCAAAAGCATTCAAGGCCACTTCGAGAATGCGCCCGCGAAGTGACTCTCTGTAGTTTGTCATTCCTTTGTTTCCTGTCATAGTTCTTGATGGACTTCGTTTGCGCCTACAAAAGTAATCATTTTGCAGGAAAATGCAAAGAATAATCTCTAAAATAAATGATGAAAGCCGGTAGTTTTAACATTACGGAGCCTTTCTTCTGCTCTTCTTCCGTGTTCTCGCATTCGTGGAAAGTCAAACAGAAAACTTCTTCCTGTGGCGCTCGTTGAGCGATTTCCGGGGCGACGAGGTGCCGGGCGATGAGCCGTGAATGCCCCGATACTGCTGGTAGCGCTGCCGTATGAGCCGCACGTAGTCGACGGTTTCGCTGCCCCGCATATAGCCATTCTTCACGATAGGGTCTTGGTAGTAGCTTGGCTTGCTGAGCAGCAGTACATAGTCGGCCACCTCGCGCCAACTGTACTGGTTACGCCCGTCGCGGGCCGCCAATGCCATTGCATCGCGAATGTGGTGGGCACCACCGTTATAGGCCGCCAGCACGAAGTCCTGACGCTCGCGCTTGTTGCCCACGTCGCTGAAGGCGTGGTCCAGCTCTTCAATGTAGCGGGCTGCCGCCGCAATGTTCTGCTCAGGGTCGGTCAGATGTTCATGAGGCAGTCCCAAGTGGTCGGCTGTGGCGGGCATGATTTGCATTAGTCCCCGCGCTCCTGCCCAGGAGAGGGCATTGGGGTCGAAGGTCGATTCCTGATAGCATTGGGCCGCCATGAGCCGCCAATCCCAGTGTATGGGCTTGCAATACTGCTGGAAGAGCGCGTCGTAACGCGAAATAATACCGCCGCTCTTGTTGAGCATGGGCTCGAACACTCGTCGCTTCACTCGCACAGCCGACAGCAATCGCCGTTCTTCCTCGGCGGTCTGTGCCAGCTTGTCGGCAGAATACCATGTGGTCAGGGCCTCACGCAGCAGGGGCTTGTCGGCTGCCACCTGCCAGCCGGGCCAAAGAGAATCGGGGGCAGAAAGCGGATAGGCCACAAGGTCAGCATCGCCTTGGCGCAGGCGGTTCAGCAGCTCGACCGTGTCGCGACACACCTCAATGCGCAGCCTCACTCCTAACGAGTCGGCCAGCTGCTGACAGAGCAGGGCATGCACTCCTAAAGCCCTGCCTTGGTAGTCGTAGTAGGTGTCGGGGCCGGAGATGGTCAGGGCAATCAGCTCGCCCGAGTGCTTGATGTCGTCCAGGTCGAAATGTTCGCCAATGGCGGCCTCGCCTTCCACACGGATGGTGTCGCCCCACGGTGCCTGAGTGGGGCGGGGCCGTTGCTGACAAGCCGTAATCAGCACGAAGAGAAGCAGAATGGTTCGAATCGGTCTCAATGAATCGGAATTTTCGTGCAAAAGTAAGCATTTTATTGCATAATCAAGAAAAAATGCGTAATTTTGCAACCAATTTTAAAGAATGACGATAGAAAACTGATAACAGAACGAGTAAAACCGACAAAATAGGAAAAAAGATGTTAAGAATTGCCGTACAATCGAAAGGTCGTCTGTATGACGACACGATGAATCTTCTCAGCGAGGCCGACATCAAGGTGAGCGCATCGAAGCGCACACTGCTCGTCAGCTCGCAGAACTTCCCCCTTGAAGTGCTCTATCTGCGCGACGACGACATTCCCCAGAGCGTGGCATCGGGCGTGGCCGATCTTGGCGTGGTGGGCGAGAACGAATTTGTGGAGCGTGGTGCCGAGGCCGAGATAGTGTGCCGGCTGGGCTTCTCGAAGTGCCGTCTGTCGCTGGCCATTCCCAAGGACATCGACTATCAGGGGTTAGAGTGGTTCCAAGGCAAGAAGATTGCCACAAGCTATCCTGTCATACTCCGCAAGTTCCTGGCCGAGAAAGGCATCAAGGCCGAAATCCACGTCATTACGGGTTCGGTGGAAATCAGCCCAGGCATCGGACTGGCCGATGCCATCTTCGACATTGTCAGCTCTGGCTCGACCCTTGTCAGCAACAACCTGCGCGAGGTAGAGGTGGTGATGCAGAGCGAAGCCCTGCTCATAGGCTATCCCGGCATGACGCAGGAGAAGCGCGCCGTGTTGCAGCAAATGTTGTTCCGCTTCGAGGCAGTGCGGCAGGCAGAAGACAAGAAATACGTGCGTATGAATGCACCGAAGGCCCGACTGCAGGAGATTATCAGCGTACTGCCAGGCCTGAAGAGTCCCACTGTCATTCCCTTGGCCGACGAGGAGTGGTGCTCCCTGCACACGGTGCTCGACGAGAAGCGTTTCTGGGAAATTATAGGCAAACTGAAGGAGATGGGTGCTCAGGGCATACTCGTCACCCCCATCGAGAAAATGATTATATAATGTTTGACCACTATGAACATTATCAAATATCCCGCAAAGAGCCAGTGGGCAAAGATTGTGGAGCGCCCACACCTTGATGTTTCGCAGCTCAATGCCACCGTTGCCGCGGTCTTGGCCGATGTCAAGGCCCATGGCGACGAGGCCGTAAAGACTTACGAACTGAAGTTCGACCGCGCCCAGCTATCGGAGCTGGCTGTCAGCGAAGAAGAGATGTATGAAGCCCAGCAACTGGTCAGTGACGAACTGCGGCAGGCCATCCGTCTGGCCCACCATAATATTTATAAGTTCCATGCTGCCCAGCAGTTCCACGGCGAGAAGATCGAGACACAACAGGGCGTCGTCTGCTGGCAGAAAAGCGTGGCCATCGAGCGCGTAGGACTCTATATTCCCGGCGGCACAGCCCCCCTCTTCTCCACCGTGCTCATGCTGGCCACGCCGGCAAAGATTGCAGGGTGCAAGGAGATAGTGCTCTGCACCCCGCCAAACAGCGAGGGCCGTGTCAATCCCGCCATCCTCGTTGCCGCCCGCATGGCAGGCGTCAGCAAGATTTTCAAGGCCGGCGGCGTACAGGCCATCGGTGCCATGGCCTATGGCACGGAATCGGTGCCCAAGGTCTACAAGATTTTCGGCCCGGGCAACCAGTATGTGATGGCCGCCAAGCAGCAGGTGAGCCTGCACGACGTGGCTATCGACATGCCAGCCGGTCCCAGCGAGGTCTGCGTCATTGCCGACGAGACGGCCCGTGCCGAGTTTGTGGCTGCCGACCTGCTCTCGCAGGCCGAGCACGGCATCGACTCGCAGGTGCTGCTCATCACCACCTCGGAAGAGAAACTTCATGAGGTGAAGGCAGAGGTCGAGCGACAGCTCGAACTGTTACCTCGCAAGGCACTGGCCGCCAAGACGCTGAAGAACAGCCAGTTCGTGCTCGTAGGCTCCCCCGACGAGGCGATGGCTCTCTCTAACCTCTACGCCCCGGAGCACCTTATCATCCAGACCTCCGACTACGAGGCACTGGCCGAGCAGGTGGTCAATGCTGGCAGCGTATTCCTCGGCCCCTACGCTTGTGAGAGTGCCGGCGACTATGCCAGCGGTACCAACCACACCCTGCCTACTCATGGCTATGCCACGGCCTACAGCGGTGTCAACCTTGACAGCTATTGCCGCAAGGTCACCTTCCAGCACCTCACTGCCCAGGGCATCCGCTCCATTGGCCACGCCGTAGAGCTCATGGCCGAGGCCGAGCAGCTTGATGCCCACAAGAATGCAATGACCGTCCGCCTACGGAACTTATAAATCCCATAGAAACAAGCTCAGCTACTACCTGACCTTGACCGATCTTCTTCTGGGCGATTTTGGCCGATTTCAGGGTGTTATTGTCAACAGACACGCGCTTGTTTTGTAGCTTTTCGAAACATTAAACAAGATTGTAAAAAAAACGATGGAGGTCGAAATCTTAATAAAAAACAAAGATTTCGACCTCCATCGTAGTGCTATCCTACAAACAGGTCATCCAAGACAACTTCCTGCTTAACATTCCCGCTATATTGGCTTCTCTTGACCCCAAAGGTGGTAATCATTGTAAGAACCAGTGCTTTCGGGGTTTTAGTTGCGGCCTTGAATGCCATGATCTTATTTCGTAGTTTAAGTGAATAGTCCTTGTCGATAACGAACTCGCCCCCAGAGAACTTTGCTTCGCATACATTGATGGCACGGTCTCTTCTGTCAATCAGCAAATCAATCTGTGCACCGTTTATATCATTACTACCAGTCTCTTCATTATCCAAACTCGTTTCGAGCGTACGCTTGGTAATAAACCAACTGGACTGCTGAGTCAGTACAGAAGCTATACCTAAAGCCCGCTTCACCTGTTCTATGTGGTCCTTGACCAACTGTTCGAAGCTGTAGCCCTGCCAAGCATTCTTTCTGGGATTGTCAAGCATGTGAGTCCAGAAATGTTCGTCCTGTCCATAGTTGTCCTTGATGAACCGAAGATAGAACAACGTGTAGAAATCGGCCAACTGATAAGTCTTGCTCTTAGCTTTCTTGCCAAAATAGATGTAATCTCTTACAAAACCGCATTTCACCAGATCTTTCAATGCCTTTGACAACTTCCCGTTGTCAGGTAGTTTGGTTTCCGTCACAACTTCATCTCTGGTCAGCCCAACTCGCTTGGCAGCAAGCGCCTCTACTATTTTAAGGTATAGCTCTGACTGGTCAAAGAGCGTCTCATACAGATGGTCAAACTCGTCCCACAACTTGCCATTCTTCTTAAAGAAACAGTTGTCAATATTGTCAGCGAGTGGCCGTCCTGGTTCCAATTGTTTGAGGTAGTACGGTATGCCTCCCATAATCATATAGACCTGAGCGATGTCATAGCGTTCCATTTCAAATCCCTGTTTCTGCAAGTACAGCTCCGTCTCTGCCAAAGTGAACGGCCTGAGATACATTTTGCTGTTGGCGCGGTTGTAAAGACCTCCCTTCTGCTTGAAAAACTTATTGATAATCCAGTTGGTGGCACTACCGCATACCACAAGCAATAAATCGTCCTGAGCACATCCCCATCCGTTCCAGAACCACTCAAAGGCATTTAAGAAACGACTCCCTTTTGTATCCATCCACGGCAGTTCATCGAAGAAAAGTACACGTTTGGCACCTGTCTTGTAATTATTGAGACAAGCTTTCAACATACCAAAAGCATCCATCCATGATACAGGATGTTTGCTTTCTTCTTTATGGAAATACTCTTGGAGAGCCAGAGAGAAGTTTTTCAGCTGGACAGGCATCTTCTGTTTGTAGAGTCCGGTTACCTTAAAGGCAAACCCTGTTTGGGCGAACACCTGATTCACAAGATACGTTTTTCCTACACGGCGTCTGCCATATACCACCACCATCTCCGCCTCGTCCGAATGATACAGGCGGCTGAGT
>CAJONO010000096.1 GCA_905235905.1 uncultured Prevotella sp. | reverse complement strand
TACAGACCCCACCCCCGACTTGAAGAGAAGATTTTGTCCGCTTAAGGACTAAATCGTGTCCGCTTAAGGACAAAATCGCCCCTTGAAGGGAGGGGAGCGGCTGGCGCAAGAATCTCCTAAATAATCACAAAAGAATCCTCCGTATCGATGGTGATATGGAGGATTTTTCGTAACTTTGCCGACAATATGAAGAAAATAATCGTTGCAGGGATTGGGCCGGGCAGTCGTGAGGACATTACGCCTGCCGTGATGGAGGCCGTCAGAGAGGCTGATGCCGTAGTGGGCTACAAGTATTACTTCCAGTTTATCGAGCCGTATGTGAAGCCCGGGTGCGAGTGCATCGACACGGGCATGAAGCGGGAACGTGAACGGGCAGAGCAGGCCTTTGAGTTGGCTGAACAGGGAAAGACCGTGGTGGTGATTTCCTCTGGCGATGCCGGTATCTACGGTATGGCTCCGTTGATTTATGAGATGAGATGTGAGAGGTTAGAGGTGAGAGGTGAGAGAATTGACATTGTTGTACTTCCTGGCATCTCAGCTTTCCAGAAGGCGGCCTCGCTGTTGGGCGCACCTATTGGCCACGATATGTGTATCATCTCACTCTCCGACCTGATGACGCCTTGGGAGGTTATCGAGCGACGAATCAAGGCTGCTGCTGTGGGCGACTTCGTGACGGCTGTCTATAACCCAAAGTCGCACGGCCGTTATTGGCAGCTCTATCGGCTACAGGAACTGTTCCTCAAACATCGGTCTGCTGATACACCCGTTGGCTATGTCCGTCAGGCAGGTCGTGAGGAACAGGAGGTGAAGGTGACAACCCTTGGTGCCTTCGATCCTGAGGACATCGATATGTTTACCGTTATCCTCATTGGCAATTCGCAGTCGTATGTGGCTGAAGGAAAGATTATCACGCCTCGTGGTTACAGCCTCACCCCCGCCCCCTCTCCAAATGGCGAGGGGAGTAATTACTCTAAAGGGCAGAGTATCATGATGGAATCATTCCATACGATTGCTTCTGAACTCAAAAGGCAGGACTATCCTTTAGGCCATCTGTGGGCCTTGCTACATGCCATCCATACCACGGCCGACTTCGATATGGAGCGCATTCTTTACACTGACGACCATGCCGTAGAGACGTTATATGATAAAGTAAAGGACGGCTCGCTGAAGACGATAGTGACGGATGTGACGATGGTGACGAGTGGCATCCGTAAGGGCGCACTCCAGCGCTTAGGCATTGAAGCCAAGTGCTATCTTTCCGACCCACGAGTGGCTGAACTAACCAAACTCCCCTCCCCTTGGGAGGGGGTGGGGGTGGGTTGTACCCGCACCCAGGCTGGCATTCGTCTGGCTGTCGAGGAACACCCCGATGCCCTCTTTGCCTTTGGTAATGCACCAACGGCCCTGATGGAACTATGCGATTTGATCCGAAAAGGTAAGGCTCATCCTGTGGGCATCATAGCTGCGCCTGTCGGCTTCGTCCATGTACGCGAGTCGAAACACATGGTGAAGCCTTTCAAGGACATTCCTAAAATCATCATCGAGGGGCGCAAAGGCGGCTCGAATCTGGCTGCTACGCTCTGTAATGCCATCTTGACGTTCGACGATGTTGCCGGGCTCAAACCTGGCCGCGACCTGTGATTTTGAACCACGAATTACACGAATTACACGAATTAGATGTTGCGGTTTATTATAATAGGCATAACGGACAATCCAACGCCTTGGTTTCCGCCAGAGGTCATGGAGATTATCAAGAGCGGCAAGGTGTTCTCTGGTGGCAAGCGTCATCATGAGATTGTGGCGCCATTGCTGCCCGAAGGTGCAGAGTGGATAGATATCACGGCTCCGCTTGACGCTGTCTTCGAACAATACATTTCTCTTACCTCTCACCTCTCACCTCTCACCTCTAACATCATAGTTTTCGCTTCTGGTGACCCTCTCTTCTTCGGCTTTGCCAATACCATACGCCGCAAGATGCCGGAGGCAGAGATTGTGGTCTATCCCACGTTCAACTCACTCCAGATGCTGGCTCACAAGCTGGTGATGCCCTATCACAATATGAGGATTGTATCGCTCACTGGACGTCCCTGGCCCGAGTTCGACAGAGCGCTCATCGAGAGGGCCAAGAAGATTGGTGTGCTAACCGACAAGGAACATACACCTGCTGCCATTGCCCAACGGATGCAAGAATATGGCTATACCAATTATACCATGTACGTTGGCGAACACCTCGGAAACCCCGCAAAGGAAAAGGTCACAACCCTCACACTCGAAGAAGCCGCAAAGACGGAATTCGCCATGCCCAACTGCCTGATATTGAATTCGTGTAATTCGTGCAATTCGTGTTCGAAAAAACAATCGCAGTTCGGCATTCCTGATAACGAATTCGCTTTGCTTAACGGTAGGGAAAAGATGATTACCAAGATGCCTATCCGTCTGCTAACGTTGCAGGCGCTCGACCTGCCCCGCCGTCGTGTGTTTTGGGACATCGGCTTATGCACGGGCAGCGTCTCGATAGAGGCCCGCCTGCAGTTCCCACATCTGCACATTGAAGCCTTCGAAATTCGTCCTGAATGTGAGGCCATCATCCATGAGAATGCCCGTAGGTTTGGCGCCCCGGGCATCAATGTGCATATCGGTGACTTCCTAACGACTCCCCTCCCTGTGGGGGAGGGGCAGGAGGAGAGGCTTCCCGATGCCGTCTTTATAGGCGGACATGGAGGCAAACTCAAGGAGATTATGGCTAAGGTACTGATAGCACTGGCAGATGATGGCTGTATTGTAATGAACAGCGTCAAGGCCCCTCTTGTCAAGACCGACAGCCATCAGCTTTGGGATGAAGCCTGCAAGGAACTCTGTCTTCAGCAGGAGCCGCCGCTTCATATTCAACTGAACGACCATCATCCCATAACTATACTGAAATGCAGAAGATAGCCATCATACCCATCGGCGAGGCTGGTCGCACTACTGCCGCTCGCCTGAAATCAGAGATTAGATACGCATTCCCGTCGAAGCCGTGGAAAAAGCGTAAACTCTTGCTTCTCAACCGTAGTGCAGTCAAAGAGCATTGGAAAGACTTCGATGCCTTCGTGTTCATCGGCGCCCTTGGCATTTGCGTCCGCACCATTGCGCCGCTCGTCGAGGACAAGCACACCGACCCTGCAGTAATTTGTATCGACAGCTTCGCAAGGCATGTAATAAGTGTTCTCAGCGGACACATCGGCGGCGCCAACGACTTGACGCACGACATCTCAAGCGTCTTAAAGAGCCATGCCGTGATTACCACGCAAAGTGACATGGCGGGGCTTTGGGCATTAGACACATTGGAGAAGCGCTTCGGCTGGCGCGAATGGCTCACAACCGGCATCAGCCATTGTATCTTCAACTTCGTGAACCGTCGTCCCACTGCTCTCTTCATGGACATTTGCGACGAGGGGACAGATTATTTGGAGCGCACTTTACCCGAACATGTCACCATTGTTGATAGCGTGGAGGATGCAGTTTATGGCGACTATGCACTCATCATTATTGTTTCTCCACGCTATTATCCCGTTGTTGATAATTTCGAAGGTGACTTCGTGCATTTCCTGCCGCGCTGCCTTTCCATCGGTTTCGGTTTGGCTCATCAGGCAGCACCAGCCGCACCGATACTGAGGGAGATGCAGCACGCCATAGCCCATGCCGGTTTCTGTTGGGACTATCAATCGTGGTGTTCCATTGACGTGAAGAAAGACGAGCCGGTCGTCCGATGCATCAGACGGGCAGGCATTGGTGCGCACCTTAAGTTCTTCACAGCTCAGGAACTTGCATCCGTTCAGGTTCCCAACCCCAGTGCCACCGTCGAGCGACATGTCGGCACGCCCAGCGTCTGTGAGGCTGCTGCCATTCTTGGGGCTGACGGCGGGCAACTGCTAGTTGAGAAGATAAAGGGAAAGGACTGGACATTAGCCATTGCCATCAACCCCCGCAACCTCCGCCCCAGTCATTCGCTTTGCAGCAGACAGGCAGGATGCACCCATGGCCACATCGAGATTGTCGGCGCAGGCCCTGGTGACCCAGACCTGATTTCCGTGAGAGGACGCAGGATGCTCGAAAAGGCAGACCTCATCCTCTACGCAGGCTCTCTTGTCCCAAAGGCTCTGACGGAATGCCATAAGTCTGGTGCCGTGGTGCGCTCCTCTGCTGACATGAACCTCGAAGAGCAATGTGCGCTGATGAAGGAACATTACAACAAGGGCCACTTTATCGTTCGTCTGCATACGGGCGATCCCTGCATCTTCGGAGCCATTCAGGAGCAGATGGCCTTCTTCGATGCCAACGGTATGGACTATCACATCACCCCAGGCATCTCGTCGTTCCTCGCCGCTGCCGCTGAATTGCAAAGCCAGTTTACGATTCCTGAGCGTTGCCAGACCATCATCCTTACACGAGGAGAGGGTCGTACCCCCATGCCAGAGAAGGAACAACTGCATCTGTTGGCCCGTAGCCAATCGACGATGTGCATCTTCCTATCAGCATCGATTGTCGATGATGTGCAGCGTGAACTGCTACAGGAATACCCCGAGGACACGCCCGTTGCCGCCTGCTATCACCTCACATGGCCAGACCAGAAGATCTATCGAGGTGTTTTGAAAGATCTTGCCAAAATCGTCCACGACAACCACCTCACCCTCACCACCATGCTCGTCGTTGGCGAGGCCATCGATCCTCACCTCTCACCTCTTACTTCTCGCCTCTATAATAAGCACTTCACCCATCTCTTCCGACAGGGCGACGACGAGCAAGGCTCATAAAGATATCGCCTAACGTTGTTGCGGATGCTTCCCATCGTTGTTGCAGATGCCTCCTAACAGGGATACTGATGCCTGTTGATAGGGGTTAGTAGGCATCATTACAGGGGTTTTAGACTATCCTTACAACCGTTTGCCTACAGCCAAATGACCGTTTGCCTACAGCCAAATGACCGTTTGCCTATAGCCAAACGGTTGTTCGCCTATAGGCAAACGCTAACGTTAAAATTTTCAAGGGGCGTGATTGGGGCGAGTTTTTTATAAACATAGCCCCTTTTATGCCTTTGTATATCAGACGTTTAGCCCCAAAAGGGGCTAGAGGGCTATGTTTTTTATCTTCGTATCATGAACAAACCGCTAAACGTTCGGTAGTTAGAATAAGATTTTCCACCCGGCAGCCAAGTGGGGCCTCAGTGCACGAAGAGTCAGAATTCTCTGTGCCGAGGGACGTATTGGCGGTGTTGTCAGGAAAGGAAATCTCTATATGATTCCCACAGATGCCCTACAACCTGTCGATGGGCGAAGTCTGCGTACAGTAACATCCGGCCATAAGTCTCTGTTGAACCGTATAGACCAGCTGAAAGCCAATCTATCCCGTTTTCATCCCCTTACGCCAGCCGAGACCGAGGCCCTGCGACAGGAGTTTATCGTTGAGCACACCTACAACAGCAATGCCATCGAGGGCAATACCCTAACGCTGCAAGAGACACAATTGGTACTACAAGGCATCACCATCGACCAGAAGCCCTTGAAGTATCATCTTGAGGCCGTTGGTTACAAAGAGGCCTACGAATATATGGAGCAATTGGCACGTGAGCAGCGTGAACTCACCCTCTACGAAATCTGTTCCATCCATTCGCTTGTGCTTGCCGACCGTCAGGAAGACCGTGGCCGACTTCGCCGTGTGCCTGTGCGTATTGCCGGAACTCTGACCACACCCGTTCAGCCCTATCAGATAGAACCGATGATGAGTGCCCTGCTGGCTGATATGGACAGTCTTTATCGTCATTTGCACGTGGTGGAGAAGGCAGCACTGTTCCATCTGCGTTTCGAGGCAATACATCCGTTTATTGACGGCAACGGCCGTACGGGCCGTCCTACTGATGAACCTCCAACTCATCAAGGCCGGCTATCCTCCTATCAATGTGAAGTTTGCTGACCGACGCCGTTATTATGAAGCTTTCGACGACTATGCCCGTAGCGGCTCTCCAGCTGCGATGACCGCGCTGATAGCCGAATATCTTGAGCAGCGCTTGCAGTCGATGACAGAGATTTTGAGTCAGATATAAAAACGAAACAACTAAGTACGATATGAACAATAAAGAACCTTGTTACGTTTATATACTGACTACCCCCCAGTTTTCGCGAAGATTGGGTGAATCTGGGATTTGCATGTCTGCGAAACGCAGAGCAAAACGAATGTAATAAATGTGATGTTGCATAACTTTAAATTTTTGAAGTGTTAATTATTGCTTCCACATCGTACAACCACCGTGGCTAAAGCTATTTAAAAATGGTTGCCTTCCTTTCAGTTGGCGACCTAAGCTCGGTTGGTGAGTCCGCTCCCGAAAGAGCGACTGCTCTTGATGTTTCATGTGCAAAGGTACAAAGAAAAATGGAATTATTACATAATCTTTCGCAAAAAAGTTGTATCTTTGCGTCGTGTAAGATTAGATAGACTAAGGTATGATTCAATTCTTTAAAACCCTGTTTACTGGTATCAAAGAGGGAGCCATAGCTGCCTGGTACGATATGAAATGGTATATTTGCTTCATGGCCACCGTTCTTGTGGTATATCTGGCTATCGATGCTCTGAAGAAGCTATTCAAGAAGCCATAGGGACAGGTCAATGACATCTCATAGCTGATAAAAAAACGTAATAGAAGGAATATGGGCAAAACAGTAACATTATATTTGATAGACGAAAGAATCGCAGGGATGGTTCTAATGATCACAAATCCAAAATTCCAAGCAGTGCCTGGACAATTAACATAAGAAAATGATTCACTTTGCAAACGAAATAGAGAATATGAAAAAAAACGATAATAAAAGATATGACAACTATGCCCCTAATGGTATTATGCAGAACAATGATTCTGAATATGTGAGACTTGTCTCACTTATTTCTGGATTGTGGGAAAGGGCGAGAGAGAAGGCTGCTCTTGCCGTAAATACTGAATTGCTTGATGCAAGTTGGGATACTGGTAGATATATCGTGGAATTTGAACAAGGTGGTAATACAAAAGCACGATATGGAGAACAGTTGATTACAAACCTCGCCAAAGACTTGACACGAGTGAGAGGTAGAGGTTTCAGTCGCTCTAACCTTATTTATATGCGTAAGTTCTATCTGACTTTCCCAAAAAGTGAGACGCTGTCTCACCAATTGACGTGGAGTCACTATTTTGAACTGCTCAAGTGTGACGATCCGTTGGAGATGCAGTTCTACATGAAGGAATGTATCAAAGAAGGATGGAAGGTAAGAGAACTGAAACGCCAAATCAACTCATCGCTCTTTCAGCGTCTTGCATTGAGTACTGACAAGGAAGGGGTGCTGGCTCTTGCGAACGAAGGTCATCAAATACAGTCGGCTACAGATATCATTCGCGATCCTTATGTGTTGGAATTTACTGGACTTCCTCGACAGAAGCGCTATAAGGAGAAATACTTGGAAGATGCGCTGAAAGCCCACATGGAGCAATTCCTGTTAGTATAGACAATCAGCTCTTTGCTGCACGCTATCAGCTTTATCTACCTAATAGAGAGGAATTACAATTGGATAATCTCCTAAACAATTCTTATAAATAAATGTGCAGATATGTACTTTGCAAGCGAAATAGGGCTAAAAGATGTCGGATGTATGAGGTCTGAAGGCTGATGTGAAATAAATTGAGTTTTGCATACTAATTAATCAGAGAAATTGACAAGAGCTGATGATACTGGTATTCGGAGGAACGACGGAGGGCCGCAAGGCCGTGGAGGTGCTGGAAGAGGCGGGCACCACCTATTACTATTCTACTCGCAGCGATGGGCAGAAGATTGACCTTGTGCATGGCATCCATCTGACGGGAGGTATGGAGGTGCCTGAGATGATATCCTGTTGTCGTGAGCATGACATCCGCCTCATTGTAGACGCAGCCCATCCCTTTGCCGAGGATCTGCATCGTAACCTGCTTTTCCTCGCCAAGCATATCCAGGCTCCGATCATCCGATACGACAGAGTCTATCCGCCACACGACAAAGACCTCATCTGGTGTAAGGATTTCGATGATGCCATCCGTCAATTGGAAGAAAACCATATCGAGCGTCTTTTGGCACTGACTGGCGTAAGCACTATCTGGAAGTTGCGGCCTTATTGGGAGAAGCATCAGGAGAGTTGGTTCCGCATCCTAAACCGTAAAGCGTCTAAATATATTGCCCAAATGAACCATTTCCCTGAAGAGCGGCTGGTGTATTACGAGACCGACAAGACTTCTGATCTTATCAATGACCTACACCCACAAGCCATCATCACCAAGGAAAGTGGGCTCAGCGGAGGCTTTACAGAAAAGGTGGAGGCTGCAAGACGAGCTGGTATTAAGGTCTTTGTGGTGGAACGTCCTGATTATCCGCCACATACACCTAATCCACAGAATGTTCATATAGAATATGTTAATGGCCCATACGGCCTGCGGAGGGCAGTGGAGAAACTGTTGCCAGAGTTTTTCCCCCTTCATAGTGGACTGACCACGGGCACTTGTGCGACGGCGGCGGCTGTGGCGGCAACGCTTCAACTAATCGAAAAGGAAAAACTACATTCTTCACTCTTCATTCTTCACTCTTCACTTCCGAACGAGGTCCCCGTGATTCTGCCCAATGGCGAAACAATCACTGTGCCCGTCGGTTTTGCCGACGGTTACGCCTACTGCATCAAGGAGGCTGGCGATGACCCGGATGTGACGAATGGCATTGAGATTCGTGCAAAAGTGGAGCCTTCTGATACTTTTGAGATTCTTGGCGGCGAGGGCGTGGGGACGTTTACGCTTCCTGGCTTCGACTATCCGCCAGGAGAGGCCGCTATCAACAAGGCCCCCCGCGAGATGATACGCCACAACCTCCAAACTATTCTCTCACCTCTTACCACTCACCTCTCACCTCTAAGAGTCACTATCAGCGTACCCCAAGGTGCCGAAATCGCCCGTCGTACCTTTAATCCCCGTCTCGGCATCGAGGGCGGCATCTCAATTATCGGTGTCAGCGGCATCGTTAAGCCCTTCAGCGAAGAGGCCTTTATCGACAGCATTCGTAAATGCATGACAGTGGCGAAGGCCTCTGGTTCAGAGCGCGTAGTCATCAACAGCGGCGGCAAGAGCGAGCGCTTTGTGAAGGCGCTCTACCCCGACCTGCCCCAACAGGCGTTTGTGGAATACGGCAACTACATCGGCGAGACGCTGAAGATGGCCAACGAGCTCGGTTTCAAGTACGTCACGCTCGGTGTGATGCTCGGCAAGGCCGTGAAACTCGCAGCCGGTCATCTCGACACCCATAGCCGCAAGACGACGATGGACAAGGCTTTCATTCAGCAAATGCTCGAAGAGTCAGGTTGCGATATTCTCCCACCTAAAGGTAAGAGTGTGGCACGCATTGACATCAGCCGTATCACTCTGGCCCGCGAACTCTGGACAATGATTCCAAGAGAGAGACTACAGGCTTTTGCCACAACCATCATCCGCCATTGCAACAAATATTGCAGCCCATTATTACCGAATGGCACCCTTACCATCCTCCTCATCGATGACGAGGGTCACATCTTCACCTAACCGTTGCTCCCATCCCACATACACGCAACAAGCAGGGTTTCTTCGCAAGCGAAGCGGCATAGCCGAGCGCATCCCTGCCTGTAACCTGTTGCCCTGGAATGCCGAGCGGTTAATCCTCCCCGCCGCCCGTCGCGAACAGGCGAGCGGGAAGGACACATCATAGAAACAACGTGTGGGGATGATGGTTTTCTTGTTCATTGTTCGTTCGCATTATTTCATTTGCTCCAGCAATCGGGCGAGGGCATCGAGGTCGCGTGGGTCTACCTGCAAGTCGAGCAGGTTGCCGTTGCGGTCGAAGAGCTTGTAGGTGGGCCAGCTGTGGACGTCTAAGTGGCGCTCGATGGCGGCCTGGTGTTCGGTGGGCAGATTGTAGTGGGCCACGTTCGGGCCGCTGACGTTATACTCCTTGATGACGTTCTCCCACGACTCCTGCGGACTGCTGTTGGCCAGATAGAGGAACTCGATGTCGTAGTTCTTCAGCCGGGTGTACTCCTCGGTGGAGTGGCTGAGAGCTTCCTTGCAGGGACTGCACCACGTGCCCCAAATGTCGAGCAAAACGAACTTGCCCTTGTACGGCTCGATGATTTTCTTCAGCAGTGCCTCGCCCTCAGACAAATCCGCAAGGTTGTCGGATGACTTGAGCACCAGACGGTCGAACTCGCGGTTCTCGATGGCGAGGTAGTGGTCGTTCTGCTTTTCAATCATTGCCATCATTTCTGGGTTCTTAATCATCGTCTTCAGCGTGTCGAGAACGCTGGGCAGCAGCGACGTGCGCTCATGGTCGAAATGACTCAATGCCTGCCTAGTGAGCCATACGTCCTTGATAAACGGGTCGGCACCGAGCGAGTCGAGCGTTGCCTTGTGTACTTTCAGGGTGCTGACGAGCATCCCGCTATTGATAATCTTCGAGGCTTCCGGCCTTTGGACAATCGCATCCACCTTCTTGATTAAGTCCCTGTTCAGCGAATCAAGTTCATTCGCCTTGCGAATCTTTGCCTCGGGGGTAGGCTCTGCCTCAACTTCAGCATTGTCTTCGTCAATCCATTTCTTCCATTGGGTGAACAGTGCAAGTTCCTCGTCGTTCTTGGCAAAATCCTTGTAATGGTCAATCAGGTTGTAAGAAATCACGGCATTGCGAGCCTCTTTGGCATCGTCCAGATAGTCGCGCAGGAACCCGCTGAGGTCGCGGTGCAGCGTGTAGGGTTTCTCCATCTTTGTCCAAAACGTGTCGTAGGCATATCGACGGGCATTGTCAGAGAGCGCAAAGCCCTTGGCCTTGAACCGCGCCTGTCCGAAGGCACGTGCCTGCTGCCAGAGCGTGTTGCCCTTTCGGAAGAGGTTGAAGCGCGTGGAGAGCGTGGGGTGCTGCTGGCAGAGCGCATCAATATAGGCATACTGCGCCGTGAGGAGGCTGTCGACCGAAGCGATGTAGGGGTCGAAGAGCGACTCTTCGCCAGTTCCGTCCTGCCCATCGTCCAGGCTGACATACTTCCAGTCGAGCGGATACTTGAACAACTCATTTTGTAGGCGGCAGTCGTCGCCCATGAAATAGCGGCGGCCCTCCTTGAAGTCGTAGAGCAGGAAGTAGGTCTTGCCCGGCTCCAGCATCGTGCGGATGAAGCAGCGTCGCCAGTCGCAGAAGAACTCCGAGCTGTTGAGCACAGGAATCTTCACGATGAAGCGTCCCAGAGAGTCCAAGTCGGCGTTTGCAGACTCATGCTTGTCGGTGAGGAGGTTTACGTAGCCGAACTCAAAGGTCTTCAGGCTCTTGTAGTACTCAGGCATGTCCTTGAGCCAGCCCACGACGGTCACGGTGTCGGTCTTGTAGCCGCTGTCTGCGAAGTCTGTACGGGTGTCCTTCGTGGGGTAGTCGGGCAGAAAGCGGTTGGTTATCATAGTATACACAGCCTTCTGACTGCCAATCTGAATCAGCCGCTTGCCTTTCTTGTCCTTGCCAATCTTTACACTCAGCTCCTTATTGCCGTTGGCCATCACGATATCTGCCTCATTTGTCTTGGGGTTCACGTTGCATTGCTTATAGTTCCAGAACTTGCAGTCGTAGATGGCGCAATCTTCCATGAAAGCAATCTTCCAATCGCCTTGCTCGTCGCGCCAATAGGAGGGGAACAGTTGTTTCCAACGTTCCTCTACAGGCTTGATGCCTTTGATTTGGAAAGCATTTTGTCCGTCGCCCTCGATGAAGTCGAACGACTTGGTGCCCTGTGGCAGCGGCGGGAAGTGGAAGACCATATCGCGTTTGCCATCCTTATTTGTCTGTACAAACTTGTTGAGTTCAATGTTATCGGCTGACGTGATAGTATAGCGCTGTTCGCCAACTTTCAGGTAGGTGTCGCCAGCGAACTGGAAAGAGTAGTCGGGATCGTCGGAACGCTGCTGGGCAGTGACATACACCACCGTCTCGTCGGCTTTCAGTTCCACCTTCGTCACGTCGAGTACGAGGTTGAAGAATCCGTCGCCATAAGCGTTTCCAAACTCAGTGGTGGGGTTATCCCAAACAATGTCTTTTGCTTTTCCCCATCCCGCCATTGCGACGAGGGCGAGCAGTGCGGTGATGATGGTTTTCTTGTTCATGTTCGTTTCGTTTTTATTTGTCCTTACTATTATTATATACGCCGTTCACGCAGAAATATGACATCCGGGCGCGTTAAACTTTCCTAATCGTAGGGCATAAAATCGGCGCGAGTCTGATTCCGCATCCGATTCAGAGGCATCGCCAAACGCCTTCCAGCCAGATATAAGTCTCAGCC
>CAJONO010000095.1 GCA_905235905.1 uncultured Prevotella sp. | reverse complement strand
TCCGACCGCATTGAATATAAGCATTTGTAATGCATTGCTCGGTCGGATTTGCAATCCGACCGCATTGAATATAAGCATTTGTAATGCGCTTGTCTGTCATCGCATTAAGCATGATGCGATGATTGATACATCCAGCAGTCCCTTCTCTCCACAGTAGTTACGAGCAGAACTGAAAAGATAGTCTTCAGGTCTCTCTACAATTTCTTGTCTTACAGGGTTCATGTGGATGTATTTGAGTTTTTCCATACAGAATTCATAGGTATAGATGTTCTCTACATAACAGCCATCTTGCCAAAACTTATAATTCTTAATTTTAGAGTCATTGGCTCCGCGAAACCAGCAACGATCCATAAGCCACTCCTTCCTGCTTTCCTGTTGGTTCTGCTCAATGGCTTTGACAATGCCTTTACTGGTGAATTTCTTAAAATCGCGCAATATATCGGATAGTGGAGTACTGTCACTGGTACCCACTATCATGTGCAGATGGTTGGTCATCAGCACCCAGGCATATATATCAAGGCCTTTGTTAGCCTGACAATATTTAAGTGAATCGACGACGATATGCTTATAGGCAGGACGTGTGAATACATCTATCCAGTCGATAACTGTTGAAGTGACGAAGTAAAGCTCCTTTGTAAATCTAATTGCTGTCATGGTTTATTTGTTTTTGTGCATTATAAATGCTTATATTCGTAGCGGTCGGATTGCAAATCCGACCGAGCAGTGGCGGTCGGATTGCAAATCCGACCGAGCAGTGGTTGCAAATCCGACCGAGCAGTGGTTGCAAATCCGACCGAGCAGTTAATAATGAATATTTATTCATTTTACGAATCTGTTAAGTTGCTGATTCCCAGTGTGTTGCAATTCATAATAAATTACGTCACAATTCATGCTGAATTACGTGACAATTTGGGTTTAATTGCATCGTAATTCAGCATGAATTTCAAGTGTGTTCCCGTAAAGTTCCAAAATGCATGATTATGCAAACAAGAAAGGTGTGGGAAACTTTGATTAAAAAAGTCGCTCCTCGGTTAGCCGTTAGTCTAAATGGAACAGTTCGGGCAGAGGGATGGTAACGGGCGAGTTGTCGGGGTTCACCTCCATGATGTCGGCCATCATGTCCCACCAACGCTGCGTGATGGGGTCGACATTCTCCGTGTCCTGTGAGTTGCCCTCCTTCGAGCACTCCTGATAGGCGAAAAGAATGTTGGTGTCCTTGTCCCAGTAGATGCTGTAGTTTCCCACCCCCTGTTCCTTAATCATCTGTTTCAGCTCGGGCCAGATGGCGGCATGGCGCTTGGCATACTCTTCCTCGAAGCCTGGCTTGAGGAACATTTTGAATGCAAATCTGCGTGTCATAGTTGTTCTTGTTTTTTAGTTAATGAAAGATAGTATCCTAATTTGTAGAGCTTAAACACATTGAGACGGGGATGGCTGCCACAAAGATTGCGACGCTCCAACGGGCCGAGAAGGCGGTGCCAGAGGCGGATGGCAGAACGCACGGCACCGATGTGGATGCCATTGACCAGCGTGAGCAGACTGTTGTAGCCGCGCAGCTCGTGGCGGAACTCATAGAGCGTCAGCAGTCCCTCCTCGGTCTTGCTGACGAAAGAGGCATTGTCTTCGAACGTGTCGAAGCCCACGGGATTGTCAATATGGGCGATGGCAATGCCCGCCTGCCGTATCACTTTGCCCAAAAGCACGTCCTCGTAGCCATAATGGCGGAAACGCTCGTCGAAGGGATGGGCCAGCATCAGCTCACGGCGGATGAGGAAGTTGGCCGTGTGGAAGTCCTGATAAGGATGCTTCCGACGCTCGGTAGCGGTGTGGCGGGGCGCGGCCTCCTGCTCGTAGATATGGCGGAGGTTGCCTTGCGGCCCTTCGCCCACGGTGTAGCCTCCATAGACCACCTCGCCGTCGCATGCCAGATAGTTGTGCAGATAGTCGTCATGACGAATAGTCATGTCGCTGTCGATAAACAGCAGCCATTGGTACCGAGCCTGCTGGGCCAGGAAATTGCGGATAGCAGCCCTACCGCTATTCGCACTCCTTATTATATAGAGAGAATGGGGTAGGGTGCCGATAGCCCTGTTGGCATTGACACACGCCTCGTCGGTCGAGCCGTCGTCGGCCACTATGATCTCATAGTCCAGACCTTCGACCGCCTCGGCTTGCCGGCACAAACTGCGCACCAGTTGCAGGCAAATGCCATTGTAGGTAGGAATCAATATGGATAGCTCATGCTTCATAGGGTACAAAAGTACGAAAAAGAGTTGAGAGTTGAGTGTTGAGAGTTAAGGTTTTTTGTATAGTTTCGCATAAAAAACGTTAAATCTTTCAGTAAACCTCAAACCTCAAACCTCAAATCTCAAATAAATATAGTACCTTTGCACCCGCTTTCACGAGATGAGAGCACTGAAATTAAAGTTTAATAGTTTAAAAATTAAAAGAATTAAAAAATGGCAACAAAAATCAGATTGCAGCGCGGTGGCCGTAAGGGCTATGCTTTCTACAGCATTGTTATCGCCGACGCTCGCGCACCACGTGATGGTCGTTTCACTGAAAAGATTGGTACTTACAACCCCAACACCAATCCCGCCACAGTAGACCTTAATTTCGAACGTGCCCTTTACTGGGTAGGTGTAGGCGCACAGCCCACCGACACTGTTCGTAACATCCTCAGTCGTGAGGGCGTTTACCTGATGAAGCACCTGAAGGCAGGTGTGAAGAAGGGCGCTTTCGACGAGGCTACCGCTCAGAAGAAGTTCGATGCCTGGAAGGCTGACAAGCAGAATGGTTTAGAGAAGATTGCTGCCGAGGAGGCAAAGGCTAAGAAAGAAGCTGCCGCCAAAGCACTGGCCGAGGAGAAAAAGGTCAACGAGGCTATTGCCAAGAAGGTGGCCGAGAAGAAGGCTGCCGCTGCTGCCGAGGCTGCTGCTGCCGAGGCTCCCGCTGAAGCTCCTGCCGAGGAGGCCGCTCCCGCAGAGGCTTAATAGCTTCCGTAAAAGGCTTTCAGAGAGAAACAGGCTACGCTCCCTAACGGAACGTAGCCTCGTTTTGTTCTTTGGCGGAAGGCGCTTTCTTTCCAAACTCAGGGTCTACCTTGATGAGCGCTGTCACGACAAAGGTAATAGAGCAGAGGATCATAACCATGATGAAGAAAGAACGATAGCCCATCAGGTCTTTCAGATAGCCTGAGAGCATGCCTGGCAACATGAGACCAAGATAGCTGATGGCCGTACAGAATGCATAGTGTGATGTCTGGAAGGCACCTTTCGAGAAATAGAGCATGTAGAGCGTGAGTGCCGTGAACCCTAATCCGTAGCCAAACTGCTCGACGAAAAGACAGCTGCTGATGAGGACGAGATTGCTGGGCATGTAGTAGCTCATGTAGACATAGGCAATGTCGGGCAGTGTAATGGCGACGACCATAGGCCATAGCCACTTCTTGAAACCATCGCGTCCGGCAAGCATGCCTCCCACAATGCCACCCAGCGTGAGCCCGATTACGCCCACCGTTCCGCTGGCCAGTCCGAACTCCTGTGGCGACAGCCCCAAGCCTCCTGCCGAGCCGGGGCGCATGAGAAAGGTGACGCTCATCTTTGTGAGCAAAGCCTCGGGAAACCGATAGAAAAGCAGAAAGAGCATGGCGAAGAGCATGTCCTTGGGAGGCTGTTTCAGGAAGAAAGAGCGGAAAGCCGTTACGACTCCCATCGCCACTTCGCGGACATCTGTCTGGTGAGGCTGGTCTTTTGCCGCACGTGGCATGATGTAGGCGTGATAGAGCCAGATGGCGAGAAAAAGGCCGGCCATGCCATAGAAGACGAGGCTCCAGGTAAAGGCTTTCTGGTTGCGGAACATGAGCTGGAGCATTCCTGCCACAGGAATGAGCACACCGTTGCCGAAGATGACCGCAAGCCGGTAGAAAGTGTTTCGGATGCCTACGAACCACACTTGATCGTGGTCGTCGAGTTCCAGCATATAGTAGCCGTCGGCCGCAATATCGTGGGTGGCACTCGAAAAGGCCATCAGGAAGAAGAAGGCCATCGTGCCTTCGAACCAGAAGGGTGCCTGCAGCGTGAATGCCACGCCTGCCAGCGACGACCCAAGCAGCAGTTGCATGGCAATAACCCACCAGCGCTTGGTGCGATAGAGGTCGACGAACGGGCTCCACAGTGGCTTGATGACCCACGGCAATCCGAGCCAACCCGTATAGATGGCAATGTCGGTATCGCTCATGCCCAGTTGCATATACATGACTACGGCCACGGTCATCACGATGACGTTTGGCAAGCCTTCGGCAATATAGAGGGTCGGAATCCACGACCACGGGTTTCTTTTCTTTTCCACTTTTCCCTATTTGTATAGTTTCTTCACTTCTGCACCACGATAGTAGTATAGAAGTATCTCCTCATAATTATAGCCTTGCTCGCCCATGACGGCAGCACCTATCTGACAGAGGCCTACGCCGTGCCCCCATCCTTTTCCCTTGAGAATGAAGCGGTCGGCCTGACGCTCCACGTCGAAGGCAGAGCTAAGCAGGTGGCTTTCGCTGAGGGTGCGTCGTATCTCCAGTTCTTTGCCTATTGTGAAAGTGCGCTTGGTGCCCACAATCTGCAGTTTCCAGATGCGCCCGCTCTTTCCTCGCTCCAAGGGTATAAGGTCGGTGATGTTGCCTAAGTCCATTTTCAGTTTCCTGCTGACCAATTCCGACAGTTCTTTCTGGGAATATTCCACTGTCCAGCGATAGAATTCGGGCGTTTCCTGGTCATAGTCGTTGAGCACCTGACTAAACACCCGCTCGTCGTGGGTGTTGCAGAAGGGGTCTTCGATGGAAACGAGATAGGGTTTCGGCGTGTCTTCCCAGCAATACTGGAATTCCTCAGTACGGCCTCCGCAGCATTTCGAGAAACGTGCGTCGCAGAGTTCGTCGCCATATTGCAACACCTGTCCCCGTGTGGCCTTGATGGCCTCGGCTACGGCGGGTGTCGCTGCCCGCACCACACCCTGATAGCGCTGACAGTGGTCGTCGGCACAAACATCGAAGAGCGTATGGTCTTCGCGGTCGTACCATCGAATGAGTTCATCGTCTTTCCTGACAAAGGAGAAGAATCCGTTCTGGCCGTTGTTGTCCTGTCGCTTCTGCATCTGCGAGAGCAGCCATGAGCGTGAGATCACAGCGTGGGCCTTCAGTAGCTCGACAGACGATGTAGCACTCATCTCGCTCGAAATGACGCTTTCCAGGTATTGCTCTACTGGCAGCTCGTTGATGGCAATGATATTGTCGGCATCGACCACCAGTCTGAGTGCTCCCTTGAAGGTTTGTGTCTCTTGCCGCTCCCAGTGGAAATCTACGCCAATAGTGACGTTGTAGAGCGAGAAAGAGGAATTGGTGTCTTGCGGAGTGAAGAACAGCTCGCGGTATTGCTGTCCATGCCAGCGTATGCCTCCTTCGGCCAGCTCTACTGTCTGCTCGCCAGTGAGTGTTTCGCCTTTGGCCGTAAAGGAGCCATTCAGCGAGAAACGTATTTTCTGACGACTCACGATTCCCACAGTCACTATAGGCTCTTTCTTGTTGAATGGCGATACGGGAGCCTCTAAGCTTAGACCTTTCAGTTGCTCTTTCAACAGCTGGAATCGTTTTGGCGACAATGCACATTCCTGCAGGATTGCCACGACCTTTTGTGGCGTCAGCTTGCAGAAGTCTTCATGTCGCGGCGTAATGATTAGTCCTGCCATATCGAGCGAGCCAGGGCTGATGGTCAGCTGTTCCTGGCCTTTGGCATAGTAGCAGTCTGGCCGGTGCTTCTCTCGGGGGAACACCACAGAGAGCAGTTCTTCGCCTTGCCGCCAACTTAATATGTTCATCATGGGCTCTGGCTCGTCGTCGGGCTTATCCATTTTTTCATAGAGCGCATTGAATACTCTTTCGCTGGCTTGCTCACTCTTGCTCTTGATGACCAGTGCAGCGCAGGGATAGTCCTCGATGGTGTCGAGTTCGGCTTCGTCGGTCTTGACGAGTGGCGCGAGGTTGCGGTTCAGTCGTTGCCATTCGGTTTGCAGGGGCAGCATTCCCGTAGTACCAGCCTGCAGGTGAGCATGGTCGGGGGCCGAGGCACCACACTGGGGGCCATTATAGAATACGGTAAGTGCAGGATAGCGGTTCAGCAACTTCATCATCTCGCCAAAAAGTGTCCGGATGGCTTGTGGCTGATGGCGGCGGGTGGGAATAGTGAAGTGCATGGGCAAGATGGGGAAGGGATTGACGAGCAGCTCGTAACGCCCATCAATCAGCTTGTGCATCTGAGTGCCAGGACGGTTTTGCTCACAAAGGAAGCATGGCCGTTCGGCTATGGCCTCCTTGCTAATGCTGGCTCCTGTAGAAACGATGCGGGAAGGATTGTGCTGCACGTGGAAGGTAAGCGTGTCGGTAGGCAATTCGCGAGTTTCGATGCCAGACAGCTGACGGTAGCGGTTACGGGCATCATCCCACACATGTAGCTGGCGGTTGAAATAGCGGTCGAGCTCAGTTCCTGCCGTCGAGAGTCTCTTGCCAAAGGCATTCTGTATTTGTCGTGCCTTTATTTCTATAGTACGTAATTGGTCCTTGTAGAAATTATTGGCATTGATGCGGTCGGTGGAAAGGGCTGCATCGCTATTGCCTCCCCATCGGCGACAGAGATACAACTCGTCGTAGACGCGACCGATACGATAGTTGCGTGAGAAAGCAAGCCCCATGGCATAGTCTTCGCCATAGGAGGTGTTTGGCGGTTGTATTTCACGCAGCAGGGGGGTAAAGAATGCCCTGGGCGCTCCTAAGCCGTTGATGCGGAGGGCATTGTTGGGACCGTTCTCCTCAGTCCACTCACGGTGGGCGATAAGTCCGGGCGGCAGAGTGTTCAGGTCGAAGTCGCACATGCGGTAGCTGCCCACAATCATTGCTGCCCGCTGCTTGCGGAAGGCATTTACAATAGTTTGCAGGGTGGCTGGCGAGGAATACAGGTCGTCAGAGTCAAGCTGTACTGCGAAGCGTCCGCATCGGGCATCGTTGACAGCCAGGTTCCAGCATCCGCCTATGCCAAGGTCTGTGCTTTCGGGAATGAGATGCACGAGGCGTGTGTCTTGTATTTCGTCAATCAGCTGTGTGGTCTGGTCGGTAGAGTGGTTGTCGACCACAATTACGTTATACTTGAAAGTGGTTTTCTGTCCCAAGGCGCTCTTCACGGCGCAGGCAATGGTCTTCTCACGGTTGAACACGGGGATGATGACCGATGCTTCAACCGGGAAGTCTTGCTCGTCGAAGTTCACGCTCTGAATAGTCGAGGCATCGACCAGTGCCTCTATCTCGTTCAGGTGGACGGTAACCACTTGCTCCATCTCTATCTGTACGTCGCGGTTGGCGGGATTGACATAGTCGAACTGCTTTACACCCGACGAACGGGTGTCCAGTTCCATTTCAGTGTAGAGAAACTCGTTCAGATGAAACAGGGTGCCTCGCCGGCTCAGATACAGCCGCAGGTCATAGAGTCCTGCATATTTGTAGTCGGTGTTCTGCGACTGCGCAGCCCACTGGCGAAGAAGCTCACCATCGATGAGAAGCAGAGAGCCAAAGTCGAAGTCGTCGCGCACAGATCCCAACTGATAGTCGATGGCAGGGTGTTTCCTGACGGTACCATCTGCACTTTGCTCCCAGTGGTCCGAGTAGACTAATGAGGAATGGGTATTGCTGGCAACACTGAGCATGCGCTCTATGGCTCCTTCGCTCAGAACGAGTGGGGCAGGTGTCGTGGCAAGCAGAACGTAGGGTGCTTTCGAGGTCTTGGCCATATAGAGCATGGTACGGCTTGAGGTGAGCGCACCGGTGTCTGGCGTAAGGCTATAGATGCCTCTCGTCGCCGTGCTCCTGAAAAGGGTGGGGGGAACAGGTTGGAGAGTGAAAGGGAGGAAAATGTCGACCGTGTTCATGCGTTTATCTTATAAATAGGAGTTCGCGGTATTTGGGCAGCGTCCAGAGTCCATCCTCTACGATCAGTTCCAGTTTGTCGGCTTCATAGCGTATGGCATCCATCTTCGGACAGACCACGTTGTGGTAGGCAATGGCACGTTGGTGGATGTTCTGGATGCGATTTGCCTGTCGCCGGGCATCGGTCAGCTCTTCCACGAGTTGCTCTATGCGCTCTGTGCGCTCGGCTATTTCCTCGATAAGTTTCATGTTGCGGGCAGAAAGACGCTCAGCCTTGTCGTTGTCGAAGACACTCTTCATGCCCTGCACATTCTTAATGAGCTGACTCTGATAGTGAGTGGCAACGGGTATGATGTGGTTCATGGAGAGATCGCCCATGACTCGAGCTTCTATCTGTACAGTCTTTACATACATTTCCCATTTCACTTCATTGCGAGCTTCAAGTTCCTTGGCTGTCATTACTTTGGTGCTTTCGAACATGCGAATGCTCGATTCGTCGAGGTAGTGCTCGAAAATTACAGGGCACGACTTTTCAACATCCAATCCTCGTTTCTCGGCTTCCTTCACCCATTCCTCCGAGTAGCCGTTACCGTCGAAGCGAACGGGCTTGCTTGTCTTGATGTCGTCTCTCAGCACCTCGAGGATGGCTGCAATCTTGTCCTTGCCGTTGGCTATCAGGTTGTCAACACGTTCCTTGAACGACCCAAGAGCCTCTGCCATAGCAGCGTTGAGGGCTATCATGGCCGAGGCACAGTTGACGCTCGAGCCTGGTGCACGAAATTCGAAGCGGTTACCTGTAAAGGCAAAGGGCGACGTGCGGTTGCGGTCGGTATTGTCAACAATCAGGTCGAAGAACGCCTCGCTGCCATCGCCTCTCCGGGTGGAGAGTGGGGCGTAGTGACTCAACTTCTCCTTGCAGTAGGCTATGTAGTCGCTATCCTCAGTAGGAGAGAGGTCGGAAATAAGGTCTTCTAACAACTCTGTGAGCTGTGTGCCGAGGAAGCTGGATATAATAGAGGGTGGGGCCTCATTGCCACCTAACCGATGGGCATTGGTGGCACTCATAATCGAAGCCTTCAGAAGTCCGTTGTGCTTGTAGACGGCCATCAGCGTCTCGACGATGAAAGTGACAAATCGCAGATTCTCTTCAGGAGTTGTGCCGGGGGCATGGAGTAACGTTGAACGTTGAGCGTTGAACGCTGAACGGTCTGCCGTCAAACTCCAGTTGTTGTGCTTGCCGCTTCCGTTGATGCCGTCGAAGGGCTTCTCATGAAGCAGTACGCGGAAACCGTGCTTACGGGCCACCTTCTTCATCAGCGACATTAATAGCATGTTGTGGTCGACAGCCAAGTTGCACTCTTCGAATATCGGAGCCAGCTCAAACTGGTTTGGAGCCACCTCGTTATGTCGGGTCTTGCAGGGAATGGAGAGTTCCAGGGCTTGTATTTCCAGGTCTTTCATGAATGCCTGCACACGGTCGGGGATGGTGCCGAAGTAGTGGTCGTCCATCTGTTGGTTCTTTGCACTTTCGTGGCCCATCAGTGTGCGACCTGTCAGCATAAGGTCAGGACGGGCAGAGTAGAGACCTTCGTCTACGAGGAAATACTCCTGTTCCCAGCCCAAGTTCACCTGTACCTTCGTCACGTCGTCATAGAAATAGCGGCAAACGTCTGTTGCGGCTTTGCCTACGGCATGGAGGGCGCGTAGCAGTGGAGCTTTGTAGTCGAGTGCCTCGCCGGTATAGGCGATGAATATGGTTGGTATGCACAGGGTGTCGTCAATGATGAAGACGGGGCTGGTAGGATCCCAGGCCGAATAGCCTCGAGCCTCAAATGTGTTACGTATGCCGCCGTTGGGAAACGAGCTGGCATCAGGCTCCTGCTGCACGAGCAGCTTGCCCGAGAACTTCTCCATCATGCCGCCCTTGCCGTCGTGCTCCACGAAAGCATCGTGTTTCTCGGCAGTGCCTTCTGTCAGTGGCTGGAACCAGTGGGTGTAGTGGGTACAGCCCATTTCCGTAGCCCATTGCTTCATTCCTGCAGCTACGGCATCGGCAATTGAGCGGTCGAGACGAGCACCGTTGTCAATAACGTCGATGAGTTTGTCGTAGACCTGTTTCGGCAGGTATTTATACATCTTTGCTCTGTTGAATACGTACTTCCCGAAATATTCAGAAGGGCGCTGACTGGGAGCTTCTACGTTTAAGGCCCGTTTTTTGAAGGCCTCTTCTACTACCTGAAATCTTAGATTGTTTGCCATTGTTTGTTATATAATTACGGTGCAAAACAGAATAGAATGGTGGAGATGAAGGTTTAGAACTCGCTGGTGAAGTGGAAACTGATGTGCTTAAAGTCTTGCTGGGCCATAGAGAGCACATAGCCAGAATCTGCGAGAAACACGTCGCGCCCCTCTTTATCCTTGGCCATGTATTGATACTTGCGTTTCTTGAATGCCTCCAGCTCCTCCTCGTCGTCGCTTGATATCCAACAGGCCTTGTAGAGATGCACGGGTTCCCACCGACACTTGGCGTTATACTCGTTTTCCAAGCGATACTGAATGACCTCGAACTGCAGCTGGCCCACGGTGCCAATAATTTTGCGGCTGTTGAACTGGTTGACAAACAGCTGTGCCACACCTTCGTCCATCAGCTGGTCTATGCCCTTTTGCAACTGCTTGGCTTTCATGGGGTCGTCGTTTTCAATATACTTGAACAGTTCTGGCGAGAACGAAGGCAATCCGCGGAAGTGCAGCTGTTCGCCCTCGGTGATGGTGTCGCCTATCTTGAAGATGCCACCAGTGTCGGGCAGGCCCACAATGTCGCCAGGCCATGCTTCGTCGATGGTCGATTTCCGCTGAGCCATGAATTGTGTGGGCGAGGTGAAGCGCATGGTTTTGCCCTGACGCACATGCAGATAGGGCTGGTTGCGCTGGAACCTGCCTGAACACACCTTGCAGAAAGCAATGCACGAGCGGTGGTTCGGGTCGATGTTGGCCGTAATCTTGAAAATGAAGCCTGTGAACTTGGGCTCTTCAGGCTGTACGTCGCGCTCCTCGGCCTTGGTAGGCCGTGGCGACGGCGCAATCTCGACAAAACAGTTCAGTAACTCCTGCACACCAAAATTGTTCAGCGCAGAACCGAAGAACACCGGCGCCACCTCGGCAGAACGATAGGTTTCCACATCGAACTCAGGGTAGACGCCATCGATCAGTTCCAGATCCTCACGCAACTTGTGCGCATCGGTTTCCCCGATGCGATTGACGAGCTCGGGAGAACCGAGCTCTACGCTGACTTTCTCCGTGACGCGCTGCTTGTCGGGGGTAAAGAGGTCGAGCTTCTGTTCGTAGATGTTGTACACACCCTTGAACTTCGCACCCTGATTGATGGGCCACGACAGCGGGCGCACTTTGATTTCCAGTTCCTGCTCCAGTTCGTCGAGCAGGTCGAAGGGGTCGCGGCCTTCGCGGTCCATCTTATTGATAAAAATAATGACGGGCGTCTTCCTCATGCGACAAACGGTCATCAGCTTGCGCGTCTGTGTCTCAACGCCCTTGGCACCGTCCACGACAATAATCGCCGAGTCGACGGCCGTCAGCGTACGGAATGTGTCCTCGGCAAAGTCCTGGTGGCCAGGGGTGTCAAGAATGTTCACCTTGTAAAACCCACCCCCATCTCCTCCCGAGGGGCTGGGGGTGGGTTGGTAGTCGAACTCCATGACCGAGGTGCTCACGCTGATGCCGCGCTGCTTCTCAATCTCCATCCAGTCGCTGGTGGCCGTCTTCTTGATCTTGTTGTTCTTCACTGCGCCTGCCACTTGTATCTGTCCGCCGAAAAGCAGAAACTTCTCGGTCAGCGTGGTCTTACCGGCATCGGGGTGCGAAATAATCGCAAATGTCCTTCTACGTTCTATCTCCTGGTTCACGTTTCTCTTTTACTTTTTTACTTTTTTTACTTTCCTCCTTCCACTTGCCTCCTTCCACTTTTCACCTTTTATTATTTATTAGTGCAAGAATAGTCTTGGCATCCTCGTCGCCTTCGGCAGCTTCCTTTTTCAGTTCCGCAAGAATTTCCTTGCCTCCCTTTTCATTGCCCACGGCGCGTTTGAGCCATTTCTTCGCCTTGGCCTGGTCGGCAGTCACGCCCTTGCCTTTCAAGTAGGCCTTTCCCACGGCAAACTCAGCATCGGCATTCTCCTGAGTAGCTGCTTTCATAAACAGTTCGAAGGCCTTCTTCCTGTCCTTGTCCGTGCCGTCACCGTCCTTGTAGCACTTGCCCAACTGGTACTGAGCCTTGGCATAGCCCTGATTAGCTGCTTTCTCATACCATTGGAATGCCAGCTTCTCGTTCTCGTCCGTCCCCCTTCCCTTGTCGTAGCAACGCCCTACGCGGTATTGGGCTTTCTTGTGGCCCTTTTCTGCGGCAGCTTTCAGCTTTGGGAATGCCTCGGCATACTTCTTCTCGTCGTAGAGCTTCTTACCCTGCTCGTAGAGCGTTGAGGCGTTCTGGGCGCTGGCTGTAAGGGCAAACAGCGCCAGCAAAAGGAATAGCAGTTTTCTCATAAATGTTCTTGTATTGATTTTTATAGTCTGCAAACTTACACAAATTATTTGGATAAACAAAATATTTTTTTGTATATTTTGCATCTGTTTTAAAAAAAACTATAATTCCTTGTCCTATTGTTCATCCTGTACGACAGATACCTGATTTGCTTTTTCGTGGGCAAAATTACTAATTTTCCTGCACATTTTGGCCTCTATTGAGCAAAAATTCATGCCTAGCACATAAATTCTTCTCAAATTCTGCTCCTTAGTCGAAAAAAATGTGTATTTTTGCAGGCGGTTCGGGGAGAAATCCTGGACAAACGAAGAAGCATTAGCTATTATTTCGCGTTAAGCCAAAATGCCTAGGAAACAGTTTGGAATAAATAACGCTCAGAAGTAATAGAGATTGTGGGATGCAGGAATAGCATCTTCATTCCCTGTCATTATAGCAATGTATTCTCGCCAATAGGCGTGATACATTCTTATAGACAGGGAGGGGTTCCAATTCCTAGGCATGCCCCGGCTTAACGCATAAGAATGGCATCACGCTTTCTTTGTGCGTCAGCGATTGATAGTCGATGCTGGTGAACTGAAAACTATCAATCGTTATGAGTAACAAAACATTCAAAAATGCCAAGGAGGCCAAATATGATGAATATTACACGCAGTATTATGACATAGAGCGTGAAATTGAATCCTATTTGGATTACAACCCGAACATCTTCCGTGGAAAGACGGTGCTACTGCCTTGTGATGACCCCGAATGGAGCAATTTCACTCGATACTTTGCCCAGAACTTTGAATTGTTGGGGCTGAAGAAACTCATCTCTACCAGTTATGCTTTAGAGAGCAAAAAATACAAAGGTGGATATCAAACGTCTTTCCTTGAAACGGAATCACCACGTTTCGACCAAAACAAGACTAACACCCACGGAAAAATCTACGTCCTCACCAATGACGTAACAGGTGATGGTAAGATAGACATTGACGACTTGCAATGGGATTATCTGGAGGGTGACGGTGATTTTCAAAGTGAAGAAGTAACTCGACTGCGTGATGAAGCCGACATCATCGTTACCAATCCTCCGTTTTCGCTCTATCGTGCATTCTTTGCATGGATTATGGAAGCAGGAAAACTGTTCATACTCGTAGCCAACAAGAACTGCGCCACCTACAAAGAAATATTCCCACTTATCAAGGACAATAAAATATGGATTGGCGTTCAACCAATGGGCGTAGATATGCTGTTTGATATACCCAAGGAACGGGCAGATTATCTTTTGAAGAATGAAAAGGAGGGAAGCAAGTATAGGATTGTCAACGATGTAGTAAAAGCCCGAAGTACTTCTTGCTGGTTTACAAACATCGAGCATGGACGTCGTCACCAACCACTGGAGTTGATGACAATGGAAGAAAATAGCAGTCATCGAATCACTTCGTAACGGCTACCCCCTTGGAGTGTTGTATTTCAATCAGATAGCAGGTGACATGATGGAAGTGCTTGACGGACAACAACGCATCACAAGTCTTGGCCGCTTTCTTGCCGACAAGTTCTCTATCATGCTCGACGGGAGACCTTATAAGTTCAGTAAACTGCCCAAGGAAATTCGCGAGGAGATTGAGAACAAAGAACTAATGGCCTACATTTGCACAGAGGGTACAGAGTACGAGGTGATGAAATGGTTCACTATCATCAACATGGGAGGCATAGAAATCAACGAACAAGAGGAGCGAAATGCTTCTTACTACGGACCGTTTGTAACCAAGGCCAAGCAAGTGTTCAGCAACAAGAAGAACGCCAAGGTAGCGATGTGGCAACGTTATGTCAAAGGTGCAGTAGACCGTCAGAAGATACTTGAACGTGCACTTGACTGGGTAAGTCACGGGGCAATAGACAACTATATGCAAGAACATCGGTATGATAATAGTATTGAGGAATTGAAAGTCCATTTCGAAACTGTAATAGACTGGGTGAAAGGTACATTCGATGATGTCAATACAGATATGTGCGGATTGAAATGGGGAGAACTTTACGACAAATATCACAATCAAAACTATAATCATTCAAAACTGAATGCCAAAGTCCGTGAACTGAGGTCCGACGACCGCATCAATGCACATCAGAACGTTTATGAATATGTACTTGGTGGATGTAAGGATGACACACTCCTAAATATCCGTGTATTCGACAAGACACAAAAGACCATTCTCTATAACCGTCAAACTGAAGAGGCAAAAGAAAAGCACATTAGCAATTGTCCTGACTGTGTGTTGGAGGGTAAAGTCAACAAGGAAAAAATATGGAATTTCAAGGAAATGGAAGCCGACCACATCAAAGCATGGTGTAAGGGTGGTCCAACTGATTTGGAAAACGGCCAGATGCTTTGCATAAGACATAACAAATTGAAAGGAAATAGATAATCTGATTAATAAACGGCCAATTTGCTCTGATGAAGCGAGAATGGTAAATTTGAAACATTTCAATCTTTAAGGCTGAAAACTTTGCAGCCGCCCTACAGGTTAGGGTATATGCAAATCACGTTATGTTTGTTAAACATAATTGTAGATTTTGAGTGGGCTCTGCATCATCTGTGAAGACCATGCGGAGTTTTTACTAAAAGATAATAATAATTGTCTAATTGTCTGTTCAACGGTGATATAGCTTAAATATGCGAAAAGCGGACTGTCATTGCGAAAAATGTCGTAACTTTGCACCATCTGCTTATGAATTATACTATTTTCCCCAGCTGCTCCAACTTCTTAAGACGGTTGGAACATCAAAAACATAAAAGAAAACCTATAGGATGATCGAGTATGAAAAATGGCGTATATGAACTAACTCTCCGCGCTCCTGACGGACGCGAGCGCAAAACCCTCGTATGGTTTCCCAACGAGGCTGTGCGGCAGGAATATTACCAACGTGCTGCCAAACGGGGACTGGAGGTGATTGTAAACAATGAGATGTAATCTATTAAAGAGAGGAAGAAGTATAATGTAACTAAAGTTTTGACACGATATATAATAGCAATGCAACAGTTTTACATACGAGAGGACAAACCAGCGAGCAACGACACCAAGGATTTGTTTGAATACTGCGTAAGAAAAGTTATTGAAAAATCGCTTTTCACCAAGTCCTTTATGCATAATCAATGGGCCAACCTGATCTTTGGGTATGAGAGGGACAGCGACGCAAAAATAGACCTTATGAGCAGGGTGAAGAGAGAGTACTCTACATACTTTACGCTTGAAAGGAAATACTCGTTTGACGAAGAGAAAATCAAAAGCCATTTCCCTATCTTGTTTGGTTTGTCAGAAGATGGAAGCGATGATGACTCAAGCATTGGGCTTGTGTATGACAATATCAGGGCAGTAGAAAAAGAAATCATGGAGCAACACGACCCACGCAACATGGAGTCGTTCAAGGGAAGCGATTTGGCTTTAGTGAGGAAGCAAGGATATTCGTATATCTATCATGTAAGACTTACAGTTGAAAGTGGAGAGGAACCTAATTTTCATGATAGTATTCCCTTTATCCTGCATGTCTATGGCAAAGAGGTGACCTGCGAGACCATCGACTTTGACTATGAGACTGGCATCCTGTATTTTACTGCAAAACGCTCTCTTAACTCAGCTTCCTATTGTAGGATACTACTGGATTCTACTTTCATACTGGATGGATTGAAAAAGCGGCTGACGGATCTGAAGGACAAAGGCGTGGATGAAGATCTGCCTTTCGCCAAGTTTATTTTTGACGAGACAGAAGAAATAAGTGAAGTGGAGCATAAGGCTGTGCCTTATACCATTAGTCAGCGACTTGACAAATCACAGAAAGAAGCTTTTGACGCTGCAATCGACCATGATATAACATTAATATGGGGGCCTCCTGGAACAGGTAAGTCGTTCACGCTTGCTTCCATTTCTTTGCATTGTATCACATGGGCGGCGAAAGGTCGGTGGTATGCTGCCTTTCAAATGTTGCCGTTGACCAACTGTTGTGCAAGCTATTGGACATTTTTGAGTCTGAAAAGCTAAAAGTGGAGCCAGGCAACATATACAGGGCAGGAAGGTCGATGGACAGCCGAATTATGTCAACCGACTATCTATTCCCAAAAGACGAATACACGAAAAACCTGAGAGAGAACATACAAAGCATCCATGAGGATATTCTTAGACTAAAGGAACTTAAAAGGGAACAGTCGGAGGAAGCTGTCATCTTGAAAGCAAAGAGCAAGGAACTACGCGAGAAACTAAGAGAGCATACGGAATTTCTGGTGAGAAGTTCAAGGTTGGTGTTCTCTACCATTTCCAATTTCATCCTCAATGAAACTCTGTATGAAAGCCAGTTCGACAACCTGATTGTTGACGAAGCCAGTATGGTGGCAATGCCCAGCCTACTCGCATTAGGGCACAAAATTTCAAAACGACTAATTTTGGTGGGAGATTTTCAGCAACTGCCCCCTATATCCGTTGCAAAGATTAACTGGCTAACAGACAGCGTGTTTGAAATGGCAGGAATAAGCATCAAGAATACAAGCCACCCTGCACTTCACCAATTGTTGAATCAGAGACGTTCTAGCGAGAAGATAGTTGACCTCATCAACAGGACATTCTATCATGGAAAACTCATTCCCTCAGCAAAAGATAACGAATACATTATCAACAGCAAGCCATTTAGCGGACGGGTTATTGCCCTGAAGAAAAATGAATCTGGAGAGGTCCGGTTTACAAAGGGCGGAACAAGGCAAAACACTGCTTTTGCAGAAAGTGTCATGGAGTTGCTCGACGAATTGAGTGAAGACGAAAAGGCCGATTTTAGCATAGGCATCATAACGCCTTATAGGGGGCAGGTATCCTTGATACGTTTTCAGATAAAACAGAAGCACTATGCTGATGCTTTTGTCAACCGAATAAAAACAGGAACTGTTCACTCGTTTCAAGGTTCTGAGTGCGACATTATTATCTTCGACATGGTAGACTGTCCCAATCCTAAAAAGAAGGACGGTAGTTCATTGCAAATAGGCAGGCTCTATACTGGCGAGGAAGGAGAGAGACTTCTTAATGTTGCCGTCAGTAGAGCCAAACATAAACTGATAGTTGTTTGCGACTTCAAATATATGGAAAACATTCCTGGCAATAGAATCACGCAAGGCACACGTACTATGTTCAGGAAATTAAGCCGATATTAAAGAGCATCGAACCCTTAGTTTTCGAACTGGGCTGTGCGGTAGGATTATTACCAACGTGCTGCCAAACGGGGGCTGGAAGTGATTGAAAAACCTCTTGACGGGAAACAAAACTTATGATATTTTCAAAATTGCAGTCTACGACTTCGATTATAGAATACGAATGAAAATGAGAAAGGAAAAATTCTCCGCGCATGTTCTTGTCGCACATAGCCCACGGATAGATATTCCTCACAAAACCGAAAAGAAAAAGCATTTTTTATGTGTTTGGAAACCGTATAAAGTAAGAACATCAAAAGACAAACAGGTTTTTAGCTTGAATGATTCATACACTTACAAAAAACAGAAAATAAAATGTAATGGGATAATGAAATCATACGCTATACCAGAAAACTATTTCTCTGAAAAGACGCTCAAGTCATCTGAAGCCACAGCAAGCGTTGTCAGAGCGTTACCAACGTCGTGCGCAGAATGTGACGTTGGCCTGTAAGCTGACGCATGTTTATGGGAAATACCATCTGGCGATGCTTCACAGAGAGTTGGCTATGAGTGAGGAGCGGATAACCTGTATTTTTCCGTCTATGCCGATAGGAGAGGTGGTGGAGGTATATAAAAATTGTGTTTGGAAACATTCTATAAATAAGGACAGCAAAAAAACATTTTTTTTGCCATAAAAATTTGACTTTTGTCGAATTTTCTCGTGACTCAGCAAAAAAAAATTGAGGTGATTTTTATTTGAAGAGTTCAGATTTTAGTTAATTTGCTTGGCGATATGGAAAACAATTTGTAACTTTGCCGTTCAAAAACCTAAACAAATTATAGCTGCAATGAAATTTAAATTCAGCACCGATGAGATTCTAACCAAAGACGGCGTCAGTTTTCTCATTCCTTTCATGCTTATCACCTCGTGCTTTGCACTGTGGGGCTTTGCCAATGACATGACGGGCCCTATCGTAAAGGCTTTCTCCAAGATATTCCGCATGAGTGTTACCGAAGGGTCCTTCGTGCAGGTGGCTTATTATCTGGGCTACTTTGCCATGGCTTTTCCTGCCGCCATGTTTATACAGCGCTATTCGTTCAAGGCAGGCATCATGCTTGGCTTGTCGCTTTTCGGTGTTGGTGCCCTTCTGTTTGTCCCTGCCCGCATGCTGGGCTATTACTATCCGTTCCTGATGGCTTATTTCATCATGACCTGTGGGCTGTCGTTCTTAGAAACGAGCAGCAACCCTTACATCTACTGTATGGGCACTGAGGAAACGGCCACCCAGCGACTGAATCTTGCGCAGGCTTTCAATCCCATCGGTGCATTGTTGGGCATGTTTGTGGCCAAGGATTTTGTTCAGGCTCGCATGAACCCGATAACCACTGCCCAGCGCCAAGAGCTGACCGATGCACAGTTCAACGTGGTGAAAGAGCAGGATCTGAGTGTGCTCATTCAGCCCTATATTTTCCTTGGCGTGGTGTGCATTCTGTTGTTGGTGCTCATCCGCCTTTACAAGATGCCTATGGATGGCGACACAGCCTCGAAGAAGGGTATTGCGGAGTCGATGCGTGAGCTGATGCGTATCAAGAACTACCGTGAGGGCGTTATTGCCCAGTTCTTCTATGTGGGTGCCCAGGTCACTTGCTGGACGTTTATTATACAATATGGTACGCGTGTGTTCATGGCCGAGGGCATGAACGAGAAAGCCGCCGAGATTCTTTCCCAGCAATACAATATTGTGGCAATGGCACTGTTTACCGTTAGCCGCTTTATCTGCACCTTCTTCCTGAAGTATATACAGCCAGGGCGACTGCTCTCGCTGCTGGCTATTCTTGCCATGGTGCTTGTGTTAGGAGTTATTCTCTTTCCTGACCGCAATGGCATCTATTGTCTGGTAGGCGTATCGGCCTGCATGTCGCTCATGTTCCCCACTATTTATGGCATAGCCTTGCGTGGTGTTGGCGAGAACGTGAAGTTTGCCGGTGCAGGTCTTATCATGGCTATTCTGGGCGGTTCGGTATTTCCGCCCATTCAGGCGCTTATTATCGACTGGGGCATTACGCTGTTTGGTATCTCAAGCACCAACCTGTCGTTTATTGTTCCCTTCATTGGCTTTATTGTCATCACCATCTACGGCCACAGGGCCTTTGTGCGGCACAACATCCTGAAGCGCTATGCTTGAATCAGTTTCACTGAAGTGTCCCACCCTTTAAAGAACGATTGCTCCTGAATATTCATTCATTTTCAGAATTCCATAACCATCTGATTTACAACGTGTTGTAATTTGGTGCAAATTACGTCGCAATTCAGGCTGAATTATACGACAATTCAGGCTGAATTGTATCGTAATTCAGCCTGAATTTCAAACCCGTTTCCGTGAAGCCTCAAAATGAAAGAATATGCAGACAAAAGGGGATGGGGAAAGTTTCGTCATTTCATCTCTGCTGATTGCAGAAAAGGCGATGTGGCACGGATGGATAAGGGTTGAGGGTTGAGAGGTGAGGGTTGAGAGGTGAGAGGTGAGGGTTGAGAGGTGAGAGGTGAGGGTTGAGGGTTGAGAGTTGAGGGTTGTATGTAAGCCACAAGGCGACCATTGTGCAAGCGTAGGCGATTTCTCTGTTGACGGCCAGCAACAGTAGCGTCCATGATATTGCCGTTCTCCATGCCTAATAGGCGAGCGCCGCGAACTGTCAGCGTCACTTCATTGTCGGCAGTCTTTACAAGATGACCGTCTTCGTCGGTCGCCTCGACCATGAACTGAACCACGGGCTGTTCCTTGAGAGTCGATTGGGTGGGCGTAAGCTGTGTTATGCGCAGGGCATAGGGCGCTTTCGTGGTACGAATCTCGTAGGAAGCGCCGTTTGTTGCCTCACAACGCAAAACGCCACTGGCGTAGTCTATATCCCAATAGAGAATATCGGTTGATTCGTCGCGCTGTGGCTCGCCACCTACGGGCTGGCCGTTGAGCAGCAGCCGTGCCGACGGGGCGTTGGTATAGCAGACCACGCGGAGATGGTCACCGTCGCGATAGTTCCATGTGTCGGTAGCATAGGGAGAGGTGGCCTGACGGTTCGACCGACCGGGGCGATTCGAACGGTTGGGTAGGAGATAGGTACCGATGTAACATACTGGTTCCTCGCTCCACAGGGCAGCCCGATACCAGCCGAGAGGCTTGCGCTGTCCGGCGAGGTCGAGCAATCCGGCCGACGAGCCGCGGGCAGGCCATACGCCACTCTCGCCCAAATAGTCGATACCCGTCCAAAGAAACTGTCCGAAGATGTGCTCCTTATCGCGGACGGCTTTCCATGCAGGCAGGTCGTGACGATTCTCAGAACCGTAGATGACGCGCTTGGGATAGCGCTGATGGTCCTCGTCGTAGCGGCTCTCTGTGTAGTTATAGCCCACCACGTCGATTGCTTCAGGATAGGCCGTGGCATTCGACATAACCACACCTGCCAAGGCTCCCGTTGTGGGCCGCGAGGGGTCTATTGCCTTCACAATCCTGGCCAGTCGCTGGGCAATATGGCCTATGCGCTCGGCATTTGGCTGTTCGGGCTTATAGCCGCCATAGACTGGCTGGGTGAAGCCTGTGCCGTCGCCGTTGAGCACAGGATGGGAGTAGGGGTCGTTAGGATAGTCGACCTCATTGCCTATCGACCAGAGGAAGATGCTGGGATGACAGCGGTCGCGCCTCACCATGTCGGCCACGTCGCGGTCGATCCACTCTTCGAAATAGGTGTAGGTGCCCTGATAGGCGGGCCGTCCCTGGTTCCAGCCTTTCATCCACTTGCGCTTGGGCAGTTCCCATTCGTCGCTGGCCTCGTCCATGACGAGCAGCCCTAAGGAGTCGCAGAGGTCATAAACCTCGGGGGCATGGGGGTTGTGGCTCATGCGGATGGCATTGACACCGATATCCTTCAGTTCTTGCAGACGGTGGCACCACACCTCCTTGGGTACGGCAGTGCCCAGCACACCGGCATCGTCGTGCAGACAGACACCTTTCACCTTCATCCACTGGCCGTTGAGGGCAAAGCCTCGGTCGGGCGAGAACTCCAGCGTCCTCAATCCTGCCTTCACCACCGACAGGTCACCATTCTCCAACTTTGTGGTCAGGGTATAAAGGTAAGGAGCCGACAGTGTCCAGCGTTTAGGGTTACTGACAGTCAGCTTGACGGTCTTCTTCTGCTGGCAACCGATGGTAGTCGAGGTCTTTGCCACCACCTTGCCGGTAGCATCGCTCAGTTCTATGGTAGCCTTGAGTTGTGACTGGTTGTTTGCGTTTCGTAAGTTGTTCCGTTCGTCGGTGGTTTCTACATCCACTTCAATTTCAGCTTTCTTCGAGCTAATGCGCACCAGGCGGTAGGCTGTTCCCCACTGAGCCAAATGCACATCGGGAGCAGTAACGAGCCATACGTTCCTGTTGATGCCCGAACCGGTGTACCATCGGGAGTCGGCTTCCTGCGAGTGGTCTACCCTCACGGCCAGCACATTGTCGCCATTGGCATGAAGATAGGGGGCCATGTTGTAGAGAACAGAGGCAAAACCACTGGGACGCCTGCCCAACAGGTGACCATTCAGATAGACTTCGGCATGGTTGTAGATGCCTTCGAAGTAGACGAAAAGTTGTGAGTTGAGAATTAAGGGTTGAGAGTTGAGAGTTTTCAGCTCTCCGTTCTCTATTCTGAAATGGTGCCTGTACCAGCCTACTCCCCCGGGCAAATAGCCCTGACACGAGCCTTTGTCGGGCGACATGGGCAGCTCGACCCCCCAGTCGTGGGGCAGCGTTACGTTTCGCCAATGCGTGTCTTCGAACAGTGCTTCCTTCATGTTGGCATTCTCTTGAATGTTCCATGCAGAATCAGCACGAAGGAAGCGCCAGTTGGCATTCATCTTCACAGCGTGGCCAAAGGATACTTGTGCCTGCATCTTGCCCGCAAGAAGCAGGAGTAGTAGGGTGGGGAGTAGTTTTTTCATTGTATGACTTTATAGAAATCCTTGTCGTCTTAACGTGTCGAGAAGCGTTTGCGACATGGCCTCGTTGTCCTTACGGGTATAGCGGATGTCGGTGAACACCTGGGCCAGTGTCTCTTTACGGTTCACTTCCACAAAATGGCGGTTCTCCTCCAACTGCTCCTTATTATAAAAATAGGTGTCAATATCGGAAGGTGTGTAGTCGTGATAGGTTTCATGATGAACGAAACTCTCTAAAGGCAGACGGTCGCTGAGTGCCGGCTCTTCGGCAGGCCAACCCACGGTGAGGGTGGCAACAGGCATCGTGAGGCGGGGCAGCTGTAGCGTGTCGATAATGAGTTGGGGCATATAGACGGTGGTGCCCAGATAGCAATAGCCCAGTCCTTCTTCGTCCATGAGGTTGCAGAGCGTCTGTGTGTAGAGCAGTGCATCGATAGCAGCATTTTGGAACGACAGGAAATTGTCATAGCCCGGCTCGGCCTTACGGCACCGTGCCCATTGGGAGGTGCGGTTGAAATCGGCACAGATGGTGAGCACCACAGGTGCCTCTTTGACCATCGGCTGGTTGAAATGGGCGGGCGAAAGCCGTTCCTTCATTTCCTGCGAACGGGTGACGACAACACTGTAGAGCTGAAGATTGCCCATTGTCTGTGTGCGAGCCGCTTCTTCGAGAAGGCGGTTCAGCAACTGTTCGGACACTTCCTTGTCGCTATACTTGCGAATGGTGCGACGTGTAAGCAGGTTCTTCATCTATTTCACGATTTTCTTTCCGTTTACTACATAAATGCCACGGCCTACAGCATTCAGGTCGATGCCCACGTAGCGGCCGTCGAGCGTGTAGATGCGTCGTGTTGTAACAGCCTTTATCGTCTCGATACCATCGATTCCGTTATTGTCTGTCACGGCCACATCGTCGAGGAAGAAGCGCAAGGTGGGCGTAAAGGTCAGGCTTATCTCGCCGTCGCCTTCGATTGTTGCCTTGCACTCAGTCCACTGTCCCTTCTCAATGGTGAAGCTGTTGGGCGTTATGGTGCCATTGTCGCACTCTAACAATAGGTCGGTACCGTCCTTCGACGAATTCCATGCACCTGCCTTGAAGGTAAGCGTAGCCTTACCGTTTAAGGTAAACGTGGGAGTGGTGGCAATGCCCACTACGCTGGAGGTGCCAAACTTGGCACACTTGTAGGCACCCGACATCTTGTCGCCCTGGGCCAACCATCCCTCATTGTCGGCTATGAAGCCACTGTTGGCAATGCTACCGCTCCATTGTCCGTCGTTGCCGCCCTTGCCGTTACACTGGTCGAACGTTTCGTAGAACAGATACTCGCCAGGGTGAGGGTCGACCGTTGTCGTATCGACTGCCGTGGTGTCGGTGGGTTCTTCCTGCAGGTCTTTGGCCACATAGCGGAAGCTCATTGTGCCGTTGACATTCTGTTTAATGTCCTTGATACCCCATTCCACGGTGTTTTTGCCTGCAGCATTCTTGTTATAGAGCGTGGGAGCCGGTTTCGATGAAGCATTCAGGCTGTCGAGGGTCTTGTAGGGATAGAGGTCGGTAGAAAGGGTCGTTTTTGAATAGTAGCCAGAATACTTGTTGAAGTATTTTGAGTCATCATCGTTGTCGGCATGAATGATGGTCATGCGCTGGTGGTCGTTCAGTGGATAGCCGTAGTCACGATATTCTTCTGAATTCTTCGTCACCTGCGTATTGGGGCAGTTAAAATACCATATTTTCTCGTCGTAGTCCACGTGGGTAATCATCAGGCCCTTAGCCGGGTAGCTTGCGTCCCAGGCTACCTTTTGGCGATTCTCTATCATGAAATACTCGTCGGGATGCGCATCGTTATAGATAATAAAGGTCTCGCCGTGGTTCCCCATAGGCTGCAAATCGGTGATAACAGTGTCCTTGTCGGCCAGCACAATAGGGTCTTGCCAACCGCACACCATCTTCTCATAGGCAGTATATCCGGCAGGGCAGAAGCCGTCGCCATTATAAGCGCCGCCACACATAAGATCGAAGTCGCCCATGCCGAACCATCCTTGGTAGGCGGTATCGTAGAAGTCGGGGAAGCCCATACAGTGGCTGAACTCATGACAGAAGGTGCCAATGCCGTTAATAGCACCGTTGGGAGTTATTTCATTGCTACAGGCATAGACGTTAATCTTGACACCGTCGAGAATAAGATCCTTTCCTGTTGCTTCCGAGATGGCGTACATGTGTGGCCAAACCGTGTTTGTAGAGCCGCCGTCGGCCTCTCCCTTGCCGGCATATACCACGAACACCTCGTCTACCTCGCCGTCACCGTCCCAGTCATAATCCTTGAAATCGACCATTGCGTCGATGACTTTGCAACCTTCAATAATCATTTCTTCGGGATGCATGTCGTTGCCGTTTGCGTCGTTCTGTCCGTAATACTTCTGGTTGTTCTTCAGGGTGACAGGACCCATCACGTCGAAGTCGAGTTCGAACAGACCGGCACTCTGGTCCTTGAAATAGTCGCTCACGCTGCCCTTGAAGGAACCTTCGCTATAGCCTGGCTCATTCAGGATTCTGGTATATTTAAGCGAATCGTTGGCTGTCTTGAACTTCACGTCGGTAAACTGTGCAAGAATCACAAGTCCTTTCTTCGTTCCTATGAAATTGTTGCGCTCGTCCGATTGTGCCTTCTTCATCTTTCTCATTTGCGAAGAGGCTGCCATAGTGCGACGGTTCATGGCACGGCTCTTTATCAGCGCCTCACTGGCCAAGGTATATGTGCCGCCACTTTCCACGTAACGCGTCCCGTCTTCCGTCATCCAGAAATGCACATGCTCGTCGCCACAGAGCCTTGCACGAACCTCTGTGCCATCGGTAAGTTTTAATGTCTGCCATACTCCTGGCTTTGCAGGAATGGCCCCAGCTATGTTTGCTATCATCAGCATGACCAGGGCAAGAACTGTTCTTTTCATTCTTTCTATCTATTAAAAATTTGATTATTATTGTGCAAAGATACGAATAAAAATCCAAAAGATTTGCTTTTCTCGCACATTTTTAGTTTTATTTGTATTTATCATTCTTGCTTTTATTTTATTTGCAGTAACTTTGCAGTCTCTTTTTAAAGATGAACTATGGCTCAGAACAAGAAACGCAGATGGCACTGCCTTCGTGGGCAGGAGCCTACAGAGTTTGATAAGCAAATCATGTATTGGGAGAACAAGGGCAAGCTTGTTCCCACCCGTGAATTGATAAAGACGCCCGAACAGATTGAGGGCATACGTCGTGCAGGTGTGGTTAATACCGGTGTGCTCGATGCTGTTGAAGCTGCCATCCATGAGGGCATGAACACGCTTGAGATTGACCAGATTTGCCGTGAGTATTGCAAGACACACAATGCCACTCCAGCCTGTCTGAACTATGGCGGTGACGAAGAAACTCCTCCCTTTCCCATGAGTGTCTGTACAAGCATCAATGAGGTGGTGTGCCACGGCATTCCCAAGGAAGAGGATGTGTTGGAGGAGGGCGACATTATCAACGTAGATTTCACCACCATTCTCGACGGCTACTATGCCGATGCCTCACGCATGTTCATTATCGGAAAGACCACGCCCGAGAAAGAACAGTTGGTGCGCGTGGCCAAGGAGTGCCTGGAGATAGGCATGGAAGCTGCCAAGCCCTGGGGCTTTGTGGGCGACATAGGCCATGCCATTGAGAAGCACTGCAAGAAATACGGTTATGGTATTGTGCGCGATTTGGCAGGACACGGCGTGGGATTGCACTTCCATGAAGACCCCGACGTAGACCATTACGGCCATCGGGGCACGGGCATGCTCTTAGTGCCAGGTATGGTCTTCACCATCGAGCCAATGATTAACATGGGCACGTGGAAGGTATTCGTCGATGCCGACGACCCCTACGGATGGGAGGTTATCACCGAAGACGAAAAGCCATCGGCACAGTGGGAACACACGCTCCTCATGACCGAACATGGCGTTGAGGTTCTCACATATTAAATAAAGAATTTGTTATGAAAATATTAGTTATGGGTGCAGGCAAGATGGGAAGTTTCTTCATCGACCTGTTGAGTTTCAGTCATGAGGTAGCGGTCTTCGAACGAGACCCTAAACGCATGCGGTTCACTTACAATTGTCAGCGATTCACAACCTACGAGGAAATTCGCTCGTTCCAGCCGGAGCTACTTATCAACGCTGTGACACTGAAGTACACTATTCCCGTGTTCCGAGAGGTCATTCCTTATCTTCCCAAAGAGTGCATCATCAGCGACATCGCCTCTGTGAAGACCGACCTGAAGGAGTTCTATGAGCATACGGGCATGCGCTATGTATCGACACACCCGATGTTCGGTCCCACATTTGCCAACCTTCAGCAACTGTCTGAAGAGAATGCCATCATCATCAGCGAGGGCGACTACATGGGGCGCATCTTCTTCAAGGATTTATACCAGAAGCTGGGGCTGAACATTTATGAGTACACCTTCGAGGAGCACGATAAGACTGTGGCTTACTCGCTCTCTATCCCATTCGTATCTACCTTCGTCTTTGCTGCCGTCATGAAGCACCAGGACGCACCGGGCACTACTTTCAAGCGTCACATGCGCATTGCCAAAGGTGTACTGAACGAAGACGACTACCTGCTGCAGGAAATCCTGTTCAATCCTTATACTCACGACCAAGTGTCGCAGATTCGCACCGAGCTGAAGGAGCTGCTGGAAATCATTGACAACAAGAATGCCGATGGCATGAAAGCCTATCTGACGAAAATTCGCGACAACGTGCGCCGCGACATCGAGATAATGAAAAACTAACGAAATAGAAAGGAACGAAGATATGAAACCAACGCCAATCAAGAAAGAAATAGTAGACCGTATCGTCCAGGAACTGGGTATCGAAGACTTTGCCAAGGCCACCATTCGTGAAGTGAAGCAGGTAGCTGCCATGGCTGAGAAAGAGAGTGGGGTAGAGTATATTAAAATGGAGATGGGCATCCCTGGTCTTCCTGCAGCCCAGGTGGGGGTCGATGCCCAGATACAGGCATTGAAGGATGGCATAGCCCATAGCTATCCTGACATTCAGGGCTATCCCGAGCTGAAGCGGCAGGCCTCGCGCTTCGTTAAAGCTTTCATTGACGTCGATGTGGCTGCCGAGGGATGCATTCCTGTCACGGGCTCCATGCAGGGCACGTTTGCCTCCTTTCTCACCTGTTCGCAATGCGACCCTAAGAAAGACACGGTGCTTTTCATCGACCCGGGCTTTCCCGTGCAGAAGATGCAACTCAAGGTGATGGGGGTGAAATTAGAGACGTTCGACGTCTATGACTATCGTGGCGACAAGCTGGGCGACAAGTTGGAGTCGTATCTCTCAAAGGGAAACATTTGTGCCATCGTCTATTCCAATCCTAACAACCCCGCATGGATATGCCTCTGCGAGGACGAGCTGAAGACCATTGGCCAACTGGCCACGAAGTATGACGCGGTGGTAATGGAAGACCTGGCCTACTTCGCTATGGACTTCCGCAAGGATTTGAGCAAGCCTTTCGAGCCTCCTTACCAGGCTTCGGTAGCTCGTTACACCGACAACTACATGCTGCTCATTAGTGGTTCGAAGGCATTCAGCTATGCCGGCGAACGCATCGGCGTGGTGTGCATCGGCGACAAGCTGTTCCATCGCCATTACGACGCTCTGTCGGCCCGCTATGAAGGGCTGCCCTTCGGACTCGTCTTCTCAACGCGTATGCTCTATGCACTCTCTTCGGGTACCAGCCATAGTGCCCAATATGCCTTGGCCGCCCTGCTGAAAGCCGCCAGCGACGGCACCTACAACTTCCGCAACGACATCAAGGTCTATGGAGAACGAGCCCACAAACTGAAGGAAATCTTTCTGCGTCATGGCTTCCACGTCGTCTATGACCGCGACCTCGATGAACCCATAGCCGACGGCTTCTACTTCACCATCGGCTACAAGCAGATGACAAGTGGCCAACTGGCCAAGGAACTGATGTATTACGGTGTTTCGGCCATCTGCCTGATTACTACAGGCAGCCATCAGGAAGGCTTGCGCGTCTGCACCTCGTTTATCGAAGATTACCAGTACGCCCAGTTAGAGGAGCGCATGGCAATCTTCGAAGAGAACTACGCATAGAGTTCTTCTTTTCTCTGCTTAATGGCTTCGTCGTAGATGTAGTCGTCATATTGCATCAGCTTGTCGATAGTGCCTTTCGGCGTAAGCTCGATGATGCGGTCGGCCACAGTCTGTATGAACTCGTGGTCGTGCGAGGCAAAGAGGATATTGCCCTTGAACTGAACGAGGTTGTTGTTGAAGGCCTGGATGGATTCCAAGTCCAGGTGGTTGGTGGGAGTGTCGAGAATAAGACAGTTGGCATTCTTCAGCTGCATGCGGGCAATCATGCAGCGCATTTTCTCACCACCCGAAAGAACATTGACATGCTTCAGCACATCCTCCTCACGGAAGAGCATGCGACCCAAGTACGACTTCATAAGCACTTCGTTGCCCGTACCGAACTGCGACAGCCAGTCAACGAGGTTCATCTCCGATTGGAAGTATTCGGTGTTGTCGAGCGGCAGATAGGCTGTGGTGATGGTCACTCCCCACTTGAAGGTGCCGGCATCGGGCTCACGATTGCCATTTATAATCTCAAAGAGGGCGGTCATGGCCTTTGGATTATGAGAGAGGAATACCGTCTTCTGTCCTTTCTCAATGGTAAACGAGACGTTGTCAAACAGTACTGCTCCGTCGGCATCGACTGCCTTCAGGCCTTCCACCTCCAGAATCTGTGTGCCTGGCTCGCGCTCCATGGAGAATATGATGCCGGGATATTTGCGTGTTGAGGGGGTGATTTCCTCTACATTCAGTTTCTCCAGCATCTTCTTGCGCGAGGTGGTCTGCTTCGACTTGGCCACGTTGGCCGAGAAACGGCGAATGAACTCCTCCAACTGCTTGCGCTTCTCTTCGGCTTTCATCTTTTGGTTTTGCTGTTGGCGCAATGCCAGCTGGCTCGACTCGTACCAGAACGAGTAGTTTCCTGAGAAGAGTGTCACCTTGCCAAAGTCTATGTCGACGGTTTGCGTAGAGACTGCATCAAGGAAGTGACGGTCGTGCGAAACCACCATCACGCATTGCTCCAACGAGCTGAGGTACTCTTCCAGCCACTGCACGGTGTCCAGGTCGAGGTCGTTGGTGGGCTCGTCAAGCAGCAGGTTGTCGGGATGTCCGAAAAGGGCTTTGGCCAGCATCACGCGCACTTTCTCATTGTTTGATATGTTGGCCATCTGTGAGTAGTGGGTTTCTTCCTTGACGCCTAAGTTCTGCAGCAGCTGTGCGGCTTCGCTCTCGGCTTCCCATCCGTTCATCTCGGCAAAGGCCATTTCCAGTTCAGCGGCTTTCACACCGTCTTCCTCGGTCATTTCGGGCTTGGCATAAAGGGCTTCACGCTCTTTCATGTTCTTCCATAGTGGTGCATGCCCCATGAGCACAGTGTCCATAACTGTATAATCGTCGTATTTAAAGTGGTCTTGCTCAAGTACGGAGAGACGCTCGCCCGGCCCCATCTCAATAGTGCCCTTGTTTGCTTCCAGTTCGCCACTGATGGCACGAAGCAGGGTCGACTTGCCCGCCCCGTTGGCACCTATAATGCCATAGATGTTGTTGTTCGTAAACTTCAGGTTCACGTCTTTGTAGAGAACCTTCTTTCCAAATTGAATGGCCAAATTTGTGACTGTAATCATGTTGCTCTTATTGTTATATATGTCAATTTTTATTATTTTAATTTTCAATCCTTTTTAACTAAAGTTTCCCCTCTTCTGTCTGCATATTCTTTCATTTTGAGGCTTCACTTAAACGTGTTTGTAATTCAAGCTGAATTATGATGCAATTCAGCCTGAATTGTCGTATGATTCAGCCTGAATTGTGACGTAATTTGTATCAAATTATAACGCACAGTAAATCAAGTGGTTATGGAATTTTTGGAAATGAATGAATATTCATGGGTAATCGTTCTTTAAAGAGTGGAAAACTTCAGCTTTTAATGTGTATGTCGCGTTGTGGGAACGGTATTTCAATGCCGTTCTCACCCAGCGTGTCGTAGACGCAACGCAGCACGTCGCTCACCACATAGCTCTTCTTCACGGCATCTGCCCAGACGAACAGCTTGAAGTCGACGCTCGAATCGTTCATGCACGACACGACAGACTTCACTGTCTTTCCTGGATCCATCCACTTGTGCTTCATGCTGTTCACTGCCTTTTCTACCACTTGCTGCACTTGATGCAGGTTTGAGCCGTAAGCCACACCAAACGGCACGACGGTCAGCACGTAGCCGTGGTTCTTCGTGAGATTCTTGTAGTTCTTGTCGAAGAGCTGCGAGTTCTGGAAGGTAATTACCTCGCCATAGAGCGACTCAACGACTGTCGATGTGTAACTGATCTGCTGCACCTTGCCCATCGCCCCGTCAACCTCAATCCAGTCGCCCACTTTCAGTCGCCCGGTCATGAGCGAAGCACCATAGAATATGTTCTCAATGATGTTCTTCGATGCGAAACCGATGCCGGTAGAGAGACCGCCCGAAATGGCAAGGAGCCAGGCCAGCGACACATGGAGGATGCTGAGCGACAAGAGCAGCCATATACCCCACACAATGACCTGAACGACGTTGCGGCTCATGGCCGAACGCGAGTCGGCTGTAGTGGGGTCTTGTGCCTGATAGTGCAAATGCATGAAAGAGAGTAGGGTAGTGGCCAGGTAGGAAAACACGAACCACAGGCAAACCACCATCGACAACTTCAGGATGGAGAGATGAAGGTTCTCCTGATCGACGAAGTTGCTTTGGAAGATGTTCCAGCAGAGTTCGCTCAGATTGAACACGTCTGCCGCCCAATAGATTGACACCATGACCGAGAGTACTCCCGTCACCGGAAGCATCACCTTATGTACAAACAAGAACAGCCACGATTGGGTGATAGTCTTTGACCCCATGTCCTTTCTTTGGCTATAGTTCGTGAGCCAGAGGTAAATACAGGTAATGGTGAGAATACACGTGAGCTGCATGACCCACCAGATGAGTATCTGCACGGCAAGCAGTGTGTAGCCAAGTCCCGAACATACAAGCGATGTGAGGAAGACGGTGAGCGATATATAGGTATAGAAAATGTCCTGCTTCGGGATGTTTTGGTTATGACGGCCAATGACATTCCATTGCCAAAGGGTGGCTACGAGCAGAATGGGTGGGAATGCCATGTTTACCAGCTCCTTGGGAATGAGCACAATACGGAAGCCTATAACGATGAAGCCAATGACCAGCAAAGGCGAATAAATACGGAAGGCACTCCCTATCTGGTCGCCGTTCACTCGTAGCAGCAGGGAAATGAGAATAACTGCGAGCAACCACGAATACTCAATGAGGAGGTTGGATGCCATGATGATGAAATTCTGGGAACCTACGTTGCGCAAGAGGGCCAGAATCAGGGCAAACGTTATGGTGGTGGTGGCCATGATGATGCAGTTGCGTTTCTTCAGGAACTCTGTCGTGTGGAAACGGCGGGGCATCATAAAGCGGAACACCAGAAGGTTGAGTAGCGAGGCAATGACAATATAGAGCAAGATGCTGCCGAAAAGGAAAAGGATATAGGTGCTGTCCCACTGCGAGTTCTTGGTGGGCCGGTATTTCTCGGTCAACGTCTCGAACATGTCTGACAGATTGGCCTTGAAATTCTTCAAAATAGTCAGATAGTTGTCGCCGCCGTTTAGGAAGATGCCTGTCTGAATCTCGTTGTAGCGCCGCTGGGCGTAGTCGTTCAGGTTTTTCAGCTTCTTCTCGGTCATGTCGTAATAACGCATGTACTCTTCGGTTTGTTGGCTGTTTTCGCTCAGCGTGTGCTTGATGCTCGTTGCCAAGGTGAGACAAACGTTGCGGTCAATCTTTGCCTGAAGGCTCAGAAGACTGGCGGGCATCATGCGCAGGCTCCCTGTCAGGCTGTCGAACTTGGCTATCTCCACGTCATTGCTTTCAAGAAATGTTCGGAAAGGCTGCTGCCTGCTATGAAACTCACGATACAGCCCCGTGGCTTCGTTGCAGGCATAGGTCAGGTCGAACACGTAGTTCGACTTTTGCGAATAGAGCATGAGTGAGTTCTGGTTCGAACGCCTCACCGTTTCCATCATCTCACGCATAATGTCGCTGTTCTTCTGGCGTCGCTCACCGGCCATGTCGGTAAGCTCGGCATGGCGCTCGGTAAGCTCCGTACGCAGCACACTGAGCGTCTGTTCCAAATCCTTTTCTTTCAAAACCGCATGGCTGTCAAGGCAGAAGGCAAGTGCCAGAATGACCAGTAAAAACAGTCTTCTCATCGTCTGTAATCTCGTTTACTATAGTTTGCGGCTGCAAAATTACTCAAAAAAAACGAGAAAACAGCCTGTAAGTCCGAAAACTTTTGTAAATTTGCACCATGAAACTGATAGCAGATAGCGGAAGTACAAAGACCGAGTGGGCATGGGTCGACAATCAGGGCGTCGTGATGCACCGGCAAACAACGGAAGGAATCAATCCCGTACACCAACAGGAGGCCGACATCAGGCGTGTCTTGCAGACGATCACCATTGCCAGTCCGGTAGACAGCTTGCATTTCTATGGCAGTGGCATACGCCCAGAGTTACGTCAATTCATGCGCAGCTTGTTGGGCAGTCATTTTGGTGTCAGCGAGGTCGAGGCCGAAAGCGACCTCCTGGGAGCTGCACGTGCTTTGTGCGGACAAGAGGAGGGCATCGCCTGTATTCTGGGAACGGGCTCGAATTCTTGTCTCTATAACGGACGGGAAATAGTTGCCAACACTCCCTCGCTGGGATACATACTTGGCGACGAGGGAAGCGGTGCCTTTATAGGCCGTAACTTCCTGAATGCCATGTATAAAGGACGATTGCCAAAATCTTTGCAAGAACTGTTCGAACAGGACATGAAACTCTCACTTTCAGACATCATTTCCCATGTCTACCGACAGCCGATGGCCAACCGGTGGCTGGCTTCGCTCACTCGCTTCATCTATCGATACACAACAGAATACGATGAACTGAGCCTCTTGGTCACCGACTGCTTTGGCCAATTCCTCCGCAACAACGTTCTTCCTTATCAGCGGTCAGACCTGAGCCTGTCGGCTACAGGCAGCGTGGCCTGGTACTTCCAAACCGAACTGGCCCATGCCGCCTCACTCTGCTGCCTAAAGATAGGCAAGATAGAGCAGGCTCCGATGCAGGGACTAATCAGTTACACGTGTATGAGTTCGATAAAAAAAAACAAATGATTATCCGCAATCATACCACTAGCGCCCCAAAGGGGCAGAATACTCTTAGCCCAGGGCAACGCCCTGGGTTGAAGGACGGCG
>CAJONO010000094.1 GCA_905235905.1 uncultured Prevotella sp. | reverse complement strand
TTTCTCGATTTCTGTTATATTTTGCAATCTATTTCATACTCGATTCTTCATTTTTTAGCACCGCCTCAAAGGGTGGGAAACTTCAGAAGCAAGTTTAAGTCCCACCTTTCCCTTCAGTAAATAAGGGTGCTGCGAGGTGTAGTGCTGCAATGTTGATAACGCTTTGGCATCATTCATATTCCCAAGATAGTGGGTAGCCATCAACAGGATGCCGTCCTCGTTGCATTGGTCGGCGGCCATCGTGGCATACCTCATGCCTTGTTCAACATTCTTAGCCACGCCCTTACCCTCAAAGAACATTTTGGCGGCCATCACCTGTGCCTCGGCATTGCCACCGTCGGCCAGGGGGCGCAACTCCTTGGCCGCCTCTAAATACTTGCCCTGGTTGTAGTACTGCTTGGCCATGTACATCGACTGGGCATGCACATTCATGGCCATGCACAATAGCATGCAAGATAGTGCAATTAAACTCTTTCTCATAGTCATTCTCATAGTCATTGACATTATATTTAAAATAATTGTATTTCTTCTTTGGCAATTCTGTCTTGTAGCCACCGCTTCATCCTTTCATGAATGTATCCTGTTGGTGGAGGGGTGGTAGGTATGGCACCTCTGCGAATGGACTCTAAGATTTGCTGTACAGCTTTTGCGATATCGCCTTTCTGCGTCACCCTCACAAATACACCGTTAGTAGCTTCTGCTATGCGTGTCACTTCTTGATAGTCTTGATTAGATGGCATCTGGATGTATTTGACGCTGTCACCAGTCATCATAGGATAGTCCACGTTGCCAAGGCAGGAAAACCCCACCACGTCCACTCTGATTTTCCTATCTTGCAACCACTGCGTGATGAGGCTGGCGGATATGTTGCTGCGATTGTCACTCCCGTCTGTCAGCAGCAAAATACTCCGTGGATTCGCCTGTCCTCCAAGGGCAGTAGAAGCATGCAGCAGAGCTGAATAGATAGCAGTGCCATCCTCCATGCGGCCTGTCTTGGTGCAGTCCTTCTCTGCCCTCAACAGGCTGAGCATGCCCTTAGTCTGTATTCGCCCTGCTGCTGGTGGACATGCATTACTCCACTGGCCGGCAAAGGCGGAGAATCCGCATTTTGCCGAATTGTCAAGGCCGTTGGTAAACTGTTCAACAAACAGTAACTCCATCTCTTGAAACGACGTGCCTTGGTACTCGCCTAATGTGCTTGTAGACAAATCTACGACAACCATTACCTCTGTAGTCTGTGCCCTTAATAGTTGTGCTAACCCGATTGCAATAAGAGCCATAACCGTCTTCATGACTGTTTTATTCATTGACAGTAAAACTTATTTGGGGTGAATAAATACGTTTCTTTACTTCAGTATTGGCAGTGCCGCCATTAAAGAACGCCTCAAAAGGGTCGATATTTCTATCTTTGGAAACTACAATACAATCGAACTTCTGAGGATGAATGACGATGGTTCCTGTCTTTAGCGGTACGATTTTGTATTTCTGCCAAACGACCGTTCTGTAGTTTTTCTCGTTATATTGCTCAACCTCAAAACTCTTTTCTCTCGGCAAAGGCCACTCCTCAAAATAACAGGCATCGATGTCGGGGATGCCAGCATCCAAACTCGTAACGTTTACAAGTGTATACAACTTCAGGGTTAGTGTCAGGCTGTCGCCTAAGCGTACGTTCTTCTTGTCAATGCTAGCCTTCACGAAAAGGTCCGAGTCTGTAATGTCACTGCTGGTCGTTACAGACTCTTTAGATTCTGCTTTTTTGTAATTTCCACTAACCGTGACTTTCAAAGTGTTTGACTCTATGTTCTTTCCATTTGCCGTGATGTGGGCAGCAGGAATAGTAAAAGAACCGTTCTTGGATGCTTGCAGAATATATATATAGGTAATGGAAGATGTTTGTTTCTCTTCTCCATTGAGCATTTGAATACTTGTTTGTGTGGAGGTTGAAGGTCCCATCAAGACTTCAAATGCATCGGGGATGTTGCCGGCACGGAATCCCTCAACATCCTGAGTGTTTACAGTATAAGTCAGACGGAACTGCTCTCCTGCGGCCACTAGCGAGGGTGCGTTTCCTGTCAGTGTGGGTGTTTCTTTTGAATATAAAGACTTGGACATCATGGTCTTATACTTGTCATTCACCTTCCCATCCTTCAATCTCGGAAACTTTTCAAGCGATGTCTTCAGTAGGTTCACCGCCTTTTGTCGATCTTTGGCTGTATAATAATCCGCCAACAAGAGAATGGCATCCTCATATCCTTGGTCGGCAGCCAGCGTGGCATACTTCACGCCCTGATCATTGCTTTTGGTGACGCCCTTACCCTCAAAGAACATCTTGGCTGCCATCGTTTGTGCCTCGGCATTGCCACCGTCGGCCAACGGGCGTAGCTGCTTGGCTGCCTCTAAATACTTGCCCTGGTTGTAGTACTGCTTGGCCATGTACATCGACTGGGCATTAGACAGCATAGAGAACGCGGTTACAAAGAACGCAACTGCCAACAATCGGATTGTTTTCATAGGATAGTCTTTTTCATTTGTCCCGCTCATTGCCCCATTGCAAGACTATTATAAATATAAGGTAAGCTATTGGCAATCCATACAAACAAAAAAGCGGGGCAACTGTACCTGTCGCTCATCCCGCAGACCGTGGCTCTCGCATTGCCCATTACCGTAGAACGAGCAACGCAAGAAGCCCACGCCGAATGTATATAAAGCACCCACAGTTCCCTTTCAGGCGTGAGCATACTATACACCCTTATAGGCATCTATCGTTGCTTCATTCTTGACGGTTAATGAATTTGCGAGATTCTGGTCTGCCAAGAACAAAGCGTCAGATAAACGCTTTTCCATCAATATGCATCCTCTCCCCACAGTTTCCGTACCTCAACGGCAACTGCACTCCCGCCGGCCTCCATACGGTGCCATGTAGGAAAGGATGCTGCAAAGTTAATGATTTTTGTGCTTTCCTCCAAATTTTTGAAGAGGAAAAATTGCTGAAGGAGGCTTAATATGAAAAATCTTTACACTATCCCCCTCTCAGATTTTAAAATTCCGAACGAAAAGTTTTTTGCGGGCATTCGGGCGAATCTTAGCAATATTCAGAACTCACTGAGAGTCAAACTGTTACAGAAATTCTGCAAAATTATCTCGCTTGTGAAGTTGAATCGTGCTGCAATTCAGCACGGATTACGTCATGGTTCAGCATCAATTACGCCATGGTTCAGCATCGGCTACGTTGCGGTTCAGCCCACTGTGCGCGGTCATTCAGTATCAATTGCGAGAGAAAACAGAAAGAGGAGGATGGGAAGGAGGGCTGTCGGGCCCGTCACTTCTGCTCCATTCTCCTCTTCCCGCCCTTCGCCCCGTTCTATTTTGTCCTGTCTGGATAGGGGTGTTTTCTATGAATTATCTTGACATTTCCTTAGTCTTGGTTGCGTAGACGAAGTAGGCTATGAGCAACAGATAGGCTATGAGCGAGCACACTTCAGAGAGCGGATTGGCCAGCCATGCCTCGCTGACGGGATTGAAACCGCCGAAGCGCAGCAGGGCACTCACCACGCCCATCAGGGCACCGCCGGCAATGAATCCCGAGGCAATGAGCGTTCCCTTCTCGCCCCGCCGCTCGTTGACGGCCTTGTCGGCAGAGCGGGTCGTCACAAACCAGTTCACGGCACCACCCACCAGCAGCGGCACGTTCAGCTCCAACGGGATGAACATGCCTAAGGCGAAGGCCAGTGCAGGAATCTTCAGCCACGTCAGCACGATGGCCAGAAGGGCGCCTATGCCATAGAGCAGCCAGGGAGCGCCGGCCCCGTTCATCATCGGCTCAATGACGGCGGCCATGGCATTGGCCTGCGGAGCCACGAGGTGCCCTTCCTGATTGGGGTCGAAGCCGTAGGTCTGGTTCAGCAGCATCATCACGCCGCCCACGGTGGCAGCCGACACCAGTGTGCCGAGGAATTTCCATTGCTGCTGTTTCTTGGGCGTAGTGCCCAGCCAGTAGCCAATCTTCAGGTCGGTGATGAAGCAGCCGGCCATCGACAGGGCCGTACACACCACGCCGCCCATGATGAGTGCGGCCAGCATGCCCTCACTGCCGTTCAGCCCCACCGAGGCCATGACGACCGATGCCAGAATCAGCGTCATCAGCGTCATGCCACTCACGGGGTTGCTGCCCACGATGGCAATGGCGTTGGCGGCGACGGTGGTGAAAAGGAAGGCAATGACGGTGACGAGCAGGATGGCCACCACGGCAAAGAGCAGGTTGTGCATGACGCCTAACCAGAAGAAGACAAACGTGAGCAGCAGTGCCGAGAGCGAGGCGATGCCAATGAAGCGGAACGACAGGTCGCGCTGTGTGCGCTGGGTCTCAGCCTCGATTCCCTTGCTGCCCTTCATCTCCTTGGCGGCAAGGCCCACGGCGTTCCTGATGATGCCCCACGAGCGGATGATGCCGATGATGCCGGCCATGGCAATGCCGCCGATACCGATGGATCGGGCATAGGTCTTGAAGATTTCCTCGGGCGACATGGCTCCCACGGCCGTCGTGGCCTCGACACCGCCCAGGCTCAGCACTTGGTCGCCAAACAGCAGTGCCAGGCCCGGCACGATGAGCCACCACACGCAGAGCGAGCCGAGCGTGATGTAGAGCGCATACTTCAGGCCGATGATGTAGCCTAAGCCCAGCACGGCGGCACTGGTGTTGATCTTGAACACCAGCTTCGCCTTGTCGGCCAGCACCTCGCCCCACCCTATTACGCGGCTGGTGAAGTTCTCGTTCCACCAACCAAAGGTGGCAACCACGAAGTCATAGAGACCGCCCACGAGGGCTGCTGCCATCAGCACTGCGCCGCCGGCCCCTCCCGAGCGGGAAGGGTTGGAGGCAGACTTCACGCTCTGCACCAGCACCTGTGTGGTGGCCGTGGCCTCCGGGAAGGGATACTTGCCGTGCATCTCGCTCACGAAATACTTGCGGAACGGGATGAGGAACAGAATGCCGAGTATGCCGCCCAGGGCCGAAGCCATGAATATTTTCAGGAAGTCGGCCTGCATGTCGGGATATTTCGCCTGCAAGATATAGATGGCGGGCAGGGTGAAGATGGCACCGGCCACCACGGCTCCCGAGCAGGCCCCTATCGACTGTATGATGACGTTCTCGCCAAGCGCCCTGCTGCGCCTGGCCGCCGTCGACACGCCCACGGCTATAATGGCTATGGGGATGGCGGCCTCGAACACCTGGCCCACCTTCAGCCCCAGATAGGCGGCTGCGGCCGAGAAGAGCATCGCCATCACGACGCCCCACGTCACCGACCACGCATTCACCTCCGGATAAGTGCCCTGTGGAGACATCAGCGGTTCGTACTGTTCTCCTTCTTTCAGTTCCCGAAACGCATTCTCGGGCAACTGGCTTTTGATTTCAAGTTCTTCCATATTCTTAAAGTTGCTTCTATTGTTCAATCCGTTTAATCCGTTGTTGATATAAGATATTGTGTTCATCTACTTATTGTTTCTTGAAACAGGTGATGACATTGCCGTCGTAGCAGTCTGTTCGTATGATAGTGGCCGAGGCCGGTATCTGCGGTGCCCGCGTACCGTCGCCGACGGTAAAGGGTGCCGTCTCTACGCGAATCTCGTCCCACAGTTCCTGAACGATAAACGTCTGGAGGGTCTTTGCCCCACCCTCTACGATGAGCGACTGAATGTTATGGGCATAGAGGCTCTGCAGGTTGAGCGGATGCTGACGGTCTATGACCAGGCGCTTCGGGTTTTCGCCGTACCAGTGGCGCACGTTCAGTTGCGGATGCTCGCGCTCGTTGGTCACGCGCCCCACGAGGATGGCATCTTCCTCGGCCCTCATCTTGTGGACAAGCATCTGCGTGAAGGGCGTCGAGATGGCTATCGGCTGTCCGTGGTCGTCAATGAAGCCGTTGGCTGTCTGTGCCCATTTCAGGATGATGTACGGTCGCTGCAGCCTGTGAAAGGTAAAGAAACGGCGGTTCAGGGCCTTACACTCCTCCTCGAGCACGCCCACCGTCACCTCGATGCCTGCTTCGCGCAGCCGGCAGATGCCGCGTCCCTGCACCTCGGCAAACTCGTCGACACAGCCCACGACCACACGCCTTACACCTTTCTTTATTATAAGGTCGGCGCAAGGCGGTGTCTTGCCATAGTGGGCGCAAGGCTCCAGCGATACGTAGATGGTGGCTCCCCTCAGCAGTGGCTCGTCGTCGGCATTCACCGAGGCAAAAGCGTTCACCTCGGCATGGCCCTCGCCGCAACGCACATGGTAGCCTTCACCGATAATCCTACAGGAAGAGGTGGAACCGACGGGTGTCACAATCACCGCACCCACCATCGGATTGGGATGCGCATTCTGCCGTCCCTGACGCGCCAATTGCAGACATCGGCGCATGTATTTCTCGTCGTCTGACATGGTTTTTGCTTTTTGTCCGCAAAAATAATATTTTTTTCGGGTTGGGGCAAGAAAAACGAAGAAAAAGTGTTACCTTTCCTCTATAAACTGAAAACAAATTGCCCCGCCAAAGTAACTAAATCCGTGGATTGGCTTCCTGTAGGCCCATGACAATAC
>CAJONO010000093.1 GCA_905235905.1 uncultured Prevotella sp. | reverse complement strand
GCGCATTGCCGAGTTCGGCACCGTCTATCGCTACGAGCAGAGCGGTGAGCTGCACGGCTTTACCCGCGTTCGCTCGTTCACCCAGGACGATGCCCACCTGTTTTGCCGTCCCGACCAGGTGAAGCAGGAGTTCCTCAACGTGATGGATATTATTAATATTGTGCTGTCGGCCTTCGGCTTCAACTTCGAGGCTCAGATCTCGCTGCGCGACCCCAACGACCACGACAAGTATGTGGGCACCGACGAGGACTGGGCACTGGCCGAGAAAGCCATTGTCGAGGCCTGCGAGGAGAAGGGTCTGCCTGCCAAGGTGGAATACGGCGAGGCTGCTTTCTATGGTCCGAAGCTCGACTTCATGATCAAGGACGCCATCGGCCGTCGCTGGCAGTTGGGCACCATTCAGGTGGACTACAACCTGCCGAAGCGCTTCCAGCTGGAATATACCGACGAGGACAACACGAAGAAGACACCCGTGATGATTCACCGCGCACCCTTCGGCTCGTTAGAGCGTTTCACAGCCGTGCTCATCGAGCACACCAGCGGTCACTTCCCCCTCTGGCTCACGCCCGACCAGGTGGCCATCCTGCCGCTGTCGGAGAAGTATAACGACTACGCCAGGAAGGTGGCCAAGGAGTTCGACCTGCAGGGCGTTCGTGCCAACATCGACCTGCGCAACGAGAAGCTGGGCCGCAAGATTCGCGACAACGAGCTGAAGCGCATCCCCTACATGGTGATCGTGGGCGAGAAGGAAGAGGCCGAAGGCATGGTGTCGATGCGTCAGCAGGGTGGTGGCGAACAGGCCACGATGACCATCCAACAGTTTATCGACAAGGTCAACGCCGAGGTGAAGGAACAGACGAAGGACTTCTGATGTTCTATGTAATTATGAATATATATTCACTTTGGCTGCTCTGTTAAACCGTTGATTTACAATGTGTTATAATTTGAGCTAAATTACGTTTCAATTCATGCTGAATTACACGGCAATTTAAACTTAATTGCATTGTAATTCAGCATGAATTTCAAACCTCCTTTCGTAAAGCCTCAAAACGCATGATTATGCAAACAGTAGAGACTCCTGCGCTATGCTGACGGAAAAGACGATGGAGCGGCTGCGCATACTGGCCGAGTCGGCGAAGTACGACGTGTCGTGCTCGTCGAGCGGAACCGTGCGTAGTGGCAAGAAAGGCATGGTGGGCAATACCGTCGGCGGTGTGGGCATCTGCCATTCGTTTGCCGACGACGGGCGATGCATCTCGCTCTTGAAGGTGATGCTGACCAACTATTGCATGTACGACTGTGCCTATTGCATTAACCGTCGTTCGAATGATATTCCAAGGGCGACACTCTCCGTGAGCGAGCTGGAGGAAATCACGATGGAGTTCTATCGCCGTAACTACATCGAGGGGCTGTTCTTGTCGAGTGGCGTGGTGAGGAATCCCGACTATACGATGGAACGGCTGACGGCCATCGTGCGCGACCTGCGCACCGTTCACCATTTCAACGGCTACATCCATCTGAAGGCCATCCCCGGCAGCAGCCGAGAACTGATGGCCGAGGCAGGCAAGTGGGCCGACCGTATGAGCGTGAACATCGAGATTCCCCGCGAATCGTCGCTGAAGCTCTTGGCTCCTGAAAAAGACCACCAGAGTGTGTTTCAGCCCATGAAGCTTATCCAACAGGGCGTATTGGAGAATAAGGAAGACCGCAAGAAGTACCGCCATGCGCCGCGCTTCGTGCCTGCCGGACAATCAACGCAGATGATTGTAGGGGCCACCAAAGAGACAGACCAAGATATCCTGACGATGTCGTCGGCTCTTTACAACCAACCTACGATGCGGCGCGTCTATTATTCGGGCTATGTGAGCGTCAATACTTACGATCCCCGGTTGCCCGTACTGAAGCAACCGCCGCTGGTGCGCGAGAACCGTCTCTATCAAGCCGACTGGCTGATGCGCTTCTATCAGTTCAAGGTCGACGAAATCGTCGACGACGGCCACGCCAATCTTGAGCTCGATGTCGATCCGAAGCTGGCCTGGGCACTGCGCCATCCTGAGTTCTTCCCCGTCGACATCAATCAGGCTGCCTATGAGCATATTCTCCGTGTGCCGGGCATCGGCGTGAAGTCGGCTATGCTCATCGTCAACTCTCGCCGCTTTGGCCGCGTCACTTCCTATCACTTGAAGAAAATGGGTGTGGTGATGAAAAAAGCGAAGTACTTCATCACCTGCGGCGAACTGACCTCCTCGTTTTCACAGCCCATAGTGGGTGTCAACGAACTTCGGCCCGAACGTCTTCGCCCCCTCCTGATTTCTAAGGCACAACAGAAGCGGGCCGCACAGGAACAACAGCTATCGTTTGACTTCAAAGACGAGTAGCATCAACTTGATTCGAGACAAAAAGCGATGGAAATCTGAAGTTATACTTCAAAAATTCGGTGGAAATCTGAAGTAGCGCTTCAGATTTCCGTCGTTTTTCTTGCTTTTTAAAAATCTTTTTTGTAACTTTGCAACATGATTGTTAATGAAGTATGTTAGAGAGATTCTTGCGCTTGGAAGAAATAGAGAACGACAGCCTTTTTCTATGGGGTTCGCGTCAGACAGGAAAGAGCACTTTACTGAGAATGCTTTTCCCTGATGCACGATACTATGACCTTCTGAGGTCGGACTTACGCATAGCCTTACAACTGCGTCCGTCATTGTTACGCGAGGAGTGCATGATGCTTAACGAGGGTGAACTTGTCATTATAGACGAGGTGCAGAAGGTGCCTGCGTTGCTCGATGAGGTGCATTGGCTCATAGAGAACAAAGGGCTACGGTTCGTTTTGAGTGGTTCCAGTGCGCGAAAGCTACGTCGCAATGGGGCTAATCTGTTGGGGGGCAGGGCATTGCGACGCACCCTTTTCCCGCTTGTCAGTACCGAGATTCCAGACTTCGACCTGAACCGTGCATTGAGCAATGGCATGTTGCCTCGGCACTATCTGGTAGCGAATCCTACAGATAGAATACAGTCGTATATAGGTGACTATCTGCAACAGGAAATCGTGGAAGAGGCCATTGTGCGCCGTCTTGATGCTTTTACCCGTTTTCTACAGGTGGCGGCATTGAGTAACAGTGAGATTGTGAACTTCACGAATATTGCACAAGACTGCGGCGTGTCATCTAAAACGGTAAAGGAATATTTTGCCATCTTGGAAGAGACCATGCTCGGCTTCTTTCTCCCTGCCTATACAAAGGTCGTGAAGCGGAGAGTCATCCTCTCGCCAAAGTTCTATTATTTCGATGTGGCTATCCCCAATCATTTGTTGCGGCGAGTACCGTTACAAGTGGGAACAGATGTTTATGGCCATGCGCTGGAGCATTTCGTTATTCAGGAACTGCGGGCCTATCTTTCCTATACCCGTTCAGGGAAGCAACTTTCTTATTGGCACACACAGGACAACAAATATGAAGTGGATGCAGTCATTGGCGATGCTGAAATTGGCATTGAGGTGAAATCGTCGGTTTCTGTATCTTCCAGTGATACCAAGGGACTTCGCGTTTTCTCAGAAGAATATCCGCAAGCCAGACTGATACTCCTTTCAATGGCAGAGCGCCCCCGTATGCTTAACAACATCGAGATGTGGCCAGTAGAACAGTTCTTGCAAAGGTTGTGGCAGGGAAAAGTCACAGGCCAAGTCAAATAAGGGCGCAACAAAAGTACGTTGTTTTTAAGAAAAGGCCAATACAATTGTTTAAAAAGCTACTTATTGGGACATCGGACAGACGTGGAATGATTAAAGCAATGTGATGTTAGTCTATACCTTCGACCGTACACTTGACGGACTGTTGACAGCCGTGTTCGACAGTTTTTCCCTGCACCAACAGCCGGAACTGCTGGTGGGCGAGGGTGAGGTGTTGCCGATGTTTACTGAGGAAGTGCATCGGGTGGTGACTGCCAGCGACAAGGCGCAGCGCGTATGGACGGGACTGGAGAAGCAGCTTTCGAAGGAGGCTGTGCAGGTGATTGCAATCAGCTTTCTGTCGGAATGTGCCGAGCTCGACACACCTCTTTTTAATTATATATGTAAGGTGTTCAGGGAGAAGAGGGACATCTCTACGAATTTTGCCGATCAGGACGTGCTCTTTGTCAGGAATATGTGCCGCCGCGTGATGCACGAGCAATTGAGAATGAAGCAGTTCGTGCGCTTCCAGAAGGCGAAGGACGGCACCTATCTGGGCGTGGTCTCGCCCGACCACAACGTGCTGCCGCTCATCATCGAGCACTTCCATGACCGCTTCGGCGACCAGCCGTGGCTCATCTACGACGCCCATCGCCACTACGGCTACTATTACGATGGCAGCCAACCTCCCTTCCACATAACGTTCGAAGACGAGTCGGCGGTTCCCTTTAGCTTGGAGAACGGCAAGCTCCGTGACGATGTGCTCAGTGACGACGACCAACTGTTCCAAGACCTCTGGCGCACTTATTTCAAGGCTATCTGCATTCGTGAGCGCATGAATCCCCGCAAGCAACTCAGCGACATGCCACGCCGTTACTGGAAATACATGACTGAGAAGAACAAGTAGCGCGTTTTTTTGCCAACTGGCATAAGCGAGTGTCTTGCTATATATGCACCTGTGGCTGTTAGTCGATGAAGCGGCGGGTGATGTCGCCGTAGCTGTCGATGCGGCGGTCGCGAAGGAAGGGCCACCAGCGGCGAACGTTCTCCGAGCGCAGCATGTCGACCGTAACCACGGTGCTCTCTTCCTTGTCGGTAGAGGCCTCGAACAGGATTTCCCCCTGCGGCCCGCATACGAAAGAGGTGCCCCAGAATGGGATGGTGGTTGGCGGGATGCTGGGGCATGCAGAGGGCGATTCTTCGTTTCCCACGCGGTTCACGGCTACAACCGGAAGGCCGTTGGCCACGGCATGGCCACGCATCACTGTCTGCCAGGCCATGCGTTGCCGCTGCTGTTCCTCGGTCGTGTCGTTGGGGTCATAGCCGATGGCAGTAGGGTAGATGAGCAGCTCTGCCCCTTGGAGAGCCATGAGCCGTGCGGCTTCAGGATACCACTGGTCCCAGCAGACGAGAACCCCCAGTCGGCCTATCGACGTCTGGATGGGGTGGAAGCCGAGGTCGCCGGGAGTGAAATAGAATTTCTCATAGTAGCCGGGGTCATCGGGTATGTGCATCTTGCGATATTTGCCGGCGATGGTTCCGTCTTTCTCGAAGACCACGGCAGTGTTGTGGTAGAGACCCGGAGCGCGACGCTCGAAGAGCGAGGTGACCAGAACCACGCCACACTCGCGGGCCAGCTGCCCATAGAACTTGGTAGAGGGGCCGGGAATGGGCTCGGCAAGATTGAAGTGGTCTACATGCTCCACCTGACAGAAGTAGAGCGAGTTATGTAGTTCTTGCAAGACAATGAGTTCTGCCCCCTGGCGGGTCAGTTCTTCAATTTTTCCTGCCAGACGCGACATGTTGTCGTGAATGTCGGTCGTGTTGTGCTGTTGTATAATGCCGATGTTCATGTTGCAAAATTACTACATTTTTTCTATTGCCAAAAGAAATTGGTTGTTTTTTTGCTCATTCAAATGAAAAGTATTACTTTTGCACACCCTAAATTGTGAGTTATGAATTACGAATTGATAATCGATCAGTTTTATCCTGCCGACGATGCCTTGCGCCGTCTGTTGCTGAAGCATAGCCGTCAGGTGGCCGATCGCTGCCTGCTGGTGGCCAACCGGCACAAGGAGTTGCCGCTCGACCTGCAGTTTTTGGAAGAGTCGGCCATGCTCCACGATATTGGCATACGGTGGTGCCATGCCCCCGGCATATTCTGCGAGGGCGACCAGCCTTACATCTGTCATGGATTGATTGGTGGCCGCTTGCTGCGCGAAGCCGGTTTCGAGCGTCATGCCAGGGTGTGTGAGCGACATACAGGCACGGGCATCACCCTCCGGCAGATAGAGGCCCAGCACCTGCCCTTGCCGAAAGACCGGCAGTATGAGCCTGAGACGCTCGAGGAGCAGTTGGTGTGCTATGCCGACAAGTTCTATTCCAAGTCGCGCCCCGACCGCGTGTTGTCGGTGTTAGAGGCCGCGCAGAGTCTGGAAAAGTTTGGCAGGGAGGGGGTCGACAAGTTCCTTGCATGGGCAGAATGCTTTGAGTAGAAGCAAAAACTGTCGACGTTTAACTCCCTTTAACTCCTTACTCTCCTTTAACTCCCCAAAAATATGTAATTTTGCAGCCGTGAAACAGAAAAGGGTCGTCATATGGCTGCTTTCGACGCTCGTCATGTTGTGGGCGTGTTCGCCTTCGTCGCTATTCCGGGGTAACAAACAGGGAATGGTCGGCGAGGGTGGCGTGACTAATAGGCTCACCCCCGACAGCCTTGCCCCTGACGGCCTCACCCCCAAGAGCCTCACCCCCGGCCCCTCTCTCAGGGGAGAGGGGAGTGGTTACTCTCAAGGCGGAGATATGATACTGACAGACTCTTTAAGGCTTGTTATATCCGACAGCTTGGGCCTCTCAATACATGACAGCTTGGGCCTCTCAATACATGACAGCTTGGGCCTCTCAATACGCGATAGCTTGGGAATTACGAAACTAACTACTTCCCTCTCCTCCGAGAGAGGGGCCGGGGGTGAGGCTGTCGGGGGTGAGGCTCTTGGGGCCTCCGCCTTGACTGTCGACACCCTTTCGATGGACTCCTTAGAGCTTGCCATCTGGAAGCATAACAAAGCCATCGACGACTCGCTGCGATTGGACTCCCTCAACCGCCAGAAGAAGAATGGCATCGACGCGCCGGTTGTCTTCTCGGCCGAAGACTCGCTCATTTACGAGGCATCGTCGGGCATGGCCCACTTGTTTGGCTCTTCCCATGTGCAGTATCAGAACATGGACCTGAAGAGCGAGATGATTTTCATGAACCTCGATTCGTCGCTCGTCCATGCCACTGGCTCCCGCGACACGACCGCCATGCAGATGAAGGGCACTCCTGTCTTCAAGATGGGCAGCGACACCTACGAGAGCGACACCATGAGCTTTAACTTCAAGACGAAGAAGGGGCTCATTCAGCAGGTGTATACCGAGCAGGAAGACGGCTATCTGACCAGCAAGCTGTCGAAGCGCGGTGCCAACGGCGAACTCTTCCTGCAGCACGGACGCTACACCACGTGCGACGACCCTCATCCTGACTTCTATCTGGCCATGTCGCGAGCCAAGGTCCGACCGGGCAAGGATGTGGTGTTCGGACCTACCTATCTGGTGGTTTGCGACGTGCCCATGCCCTTAGCCATTCCTTATGGCTTCTTCCCGTTCAGTAAGAGCTATTCGAGTGGTTTCATCATGCCTACCTACGGCGACGAGACCGAGCGGGGCTTCTATCTGCGCGACGGCGGCTACTATTTTGCCATCAGCGACAGGATGGACCTGAAGCTCATTGGCGAAATCTATACGAAGGGCTCGTGGGGAATCTCGGCGGCCTCGAACTATCGCAAGCGCTACAGGTTCAGCGGCTCGTTCTATGCCAGCTACCAGAACTCCATTACTGGCGAGAAGAACATGCCCGACTACGCCAAGTCAACAAGCTTCAAGGTGCAGTGGAGCCATCGGCAGGACGCAAAGGCCAATCCCTATTCCAATCTCTCGGCAAGCGTCAACTTTGCCACGAGCACCTACGAGCGCAACAACTTGACCTCGATGTATAACCCCCAGGCCATGACACAGTCAACACGCACCTCTTCCGTGTCTTACAGCACGGGGTTCTCCAGTATCGGCATGTCGCTGTCGATGACCATGAACCTCTCTCAGAACATGCGCGACTCTACCATCGCCCTGACGCTGCCCGACCTGAACGTCTCTATTTCGCGATTCTATCCCTTCAAGCGCAAGAAACTGTTAGGCAAGGAGCGGTGGTATGAGAAGATTTCCATGAGCTATACGGGCCATTTCAGCAACTCCATCTCGACGAAGGAGAACAAGTTGCTGAAGTCGAACCTCATCAAGGACTGGCGCAACGGCATGCAGCACAGCATTCCCATCAGCGGTAACTTCACCCTTTTCAACTATCTTAACGTCAATCCCTCTATCAGCTTCACTGACCGTACCTATACAAACAAGGTGATGCAGTCGTGGGACGAGGCGGCCAATGCCGTTGTAAGGGACACCGTCTATGGCTTCTACAATGTTTATAACTGGAGCATGTCGCTCTCTGCCTCTACCAAGCTCTATGGCTTCTATGTGCCGTCGCGAAAGATTTTCGGCAATAAGATCGACCGCATCCGCCACGTCCTCACCCCACAGATAAGCTTCTCCTATGCCCCCGACTTCAGTGCTTCGCGCTATGGCTACTACGACACCTATCAGAAGACCAATAGCGACGGGACGGTGTCGGTGGTAGAATATTCGCCCTACCAAGGCGCCCTCTACGGCGTACCGGGGAAAGGCAAGACGGGAAGCATCTCGTTCGACTTGTCGAACAATATCGAGATGAAGTACTTAGACTCTAACGACTCCTTGCGCAAGATAAGCCTGATCGACGAGATAGGCGCCTCGATGTCGTATAACATGGCGGCAAAGATAAGGCCGTGGAGCGACCTGAGTACGCGTCTCAGGCTGAAACTCTCGAAGAGCTACACGCTCAACCTGAATGCCGTATTTGCCAGCTACGTCTACGAGGCCGACTCGGTGGGGGCAACACCACGGGTGAGCGAGCACACCACCTATTGGGAGCAGGGAAAGATAGGCCGCTTCCAGGGCATGTCGCAGAACCTGTCCTATACCCTCAGCAACGACAAGGTGGCCAACTTCTTCAGGTGGTTGCGCGGCGAGCGCACCGACAAGAGCAAGAAGAACGAAAAGGACAAGCGCGATGACGACGAAGACGAGAACGAGGTGGAAACCAACCTCGACAAGGACCTGGAAGAGGGCAAGCATGGTGCCGAGCGCAAGACTGCCGGCCTGGCAGAGACCGACGAGGATGGCTACATGAGCTTCTCGCTGCCGTGGTCGCTCAGCTTTGGCTATGGCATCACCATGCGCGAGGACACCGACGTGAAGAAGTTCAATTACAAGAAAATGCGCTATCCCTACAAGTTCACCCAGACACTCAACGTGAGCGGCAATTTGCGCATTTCCGACGGATGGAATATATCCTTCTCCTCGGGCTACGACTTCGAGAACAAGAAAATATCCATGACCACAGCCTCACTGTCACGCGACCTGCACTGCTTCAATATGTCGTGCTCGGTGGTTCTCTCTCCCTATACCAGCTATAATTTCTCGTTCCGCTGCAACGCCTCGACGCTTACCGATGCCCTGAAGTACGACAAGCGAAGCAGCTACTCGAATGCTGTGAGGTGGTATTAGCCGAGCCCGATAGCTAAAGGAAATGCCTCTAATCTCAAAAACATAGGACGATTGCCAAAAATCAAGGTCGCTTTTTCTTGCTCCATATTCAGAAAAACCGTACCTTTGCACCCGAACTACTCATAAACGTCAAATCGATTCGATGAAACATCATCATTTTTATTAATAACCAATTAATTACTTTTATGAAAAAAAGACTACTTATGCAATGCTTGGTTGCGCTGTTTGCAGTAGGAGCTTCTGCCGCAAACATAGGCGATTATGTCTATACGCCCAATGCCAAGCTGAAAGTGACAGGCGAAAACCTGGTGACTAACGGTGCTTTCAATCAGGGCGATGGTACCGAGGGTTGGAAAAACGAGAACGCTGGTGCCCTAACCTCCAACTGGACCGTAGTGACCAACGTTGGCCCCAATGGTGAGAATGCCATGCAGAGCCAGGGCGCTACCACCGACGAGGGCACCGCACTCTGCAACAGCTGGGAGCTTTCCACGGGTATCTATGCCATTTCCTATTGGGTTAATTCGTCTACGTCATCAACGTCGATTACTGCCGGCCAAAACAACTTCGTGAGCTTCTTTGCCAACGAAGACGGCTCGCAGACCGTTACCCGTCAGGTTTCTGAAGCACAGACCTTTGCAGCCAGCACATGGACGCAGATTGTCGACACGGTCGTCGTCTCGGTTGAGAAGGAATATCTGGTGCTGAAAATCAACAACGTGGTCGATGGGACTCAGTTTACCAACTTCGCAGTACAGAAGGTTGAAGAGGTCTACGACACACGTCTGGCTCAGGAAAGAATCGCTTTTATTCAGAAGCTGCAGGATGATGCCAACTTCAATGTAGAAGCTGCTGCTGATTACCATGATGAATTGGCTCAGATTATTGAGGCTATCAATTCTCAGATTGAGGAAGGCCAGTTAGAAGACCAGAGTATGGCCGAGGGCATGATGGCAGGTCTGGAAGAGGCCTTCGTTAACTATCTCGATGCAACCACAAAGAATCTCACTGCCAATTCCTACTTTAGGTACGTAGAAGATTTAGAGGACATGCCCAAGTATAATCGTGGGCAGATAACGAATGGACAACAAATTGGAGGCTTCAAGTTTTATGGTGACAACTGGCAGCATGGCGTATATCGTGATGCAAGTAACAACATTATCAATGGCCCCAACGGAAAGCAGGGACTGCCTTATTTGCAGAAAGCTATTCAGGCCGGACAGAATGGCCCTGGCCCAGGTTCTGTTGTATTGGCCAATGCAACTATTCCTGCTGGAAAATATTTCATTGCTGCCGACATGATGAATGCTTATCAGGATGGTAAGTATAACCCCAACTATACGTTGGAGGCTGGAGTGAAGGCTTTTGTAGGTAGTGACACTGTCGATGTGGGAACAATCGTAGGTTCAAAATACGTAAGACTTTACGCTGTGGCAACTCTGAAAGAAGGTGAATCTTTCGAGGCTGGCTTCTGGTGGGAAGGAACCACCGAGGGCGGTCTGTTCAATATTACTAATTTTGAAATACGTAGCTTTACCGAGGGTGAGAACTTGGAGGAAAAGATTGCTCACACCGAAGCATGGAATGCTTTTATTGCCCAGTGGAACGCTGCAACAACCAATCGTAATAACGTGCTTGCTTTACAGGCAGATAAGAAGAACTATCCTTGGGCACAGGATTCGCTACAGAATGCTCTCGATAGGTGGGATCCTTACTACAATGCTGTTATCAGTATGGGATGGCTAAAAGACGATGGTACTGACGCTGGCGTGGCAACGACCGACGAGCTGAATGACTGGGCTCTCTATCAGGGCGTTACCGAATATAATGAAGAGGGTGCTCTTTTAACCTATCAGGTGGTTCGTGGCTATCAGAATGCCATTAACTACGTGACGGCAACCAACAAGCCTATTTCAGACCTTGCTGCTGACATCAAGAGTGCTATTGCAGTGCGTGATGACGATATGAACTCGCAAGGAGACAAGGCTCCATTCCAGCAAGTTATCGACGCGGCTCAAGCTGTTTATGATGACGTTTATGCCAACACCAACGATGCAAGAATGGAAGAAGACCTTGCTCGTATGACAGCAATACGAGAGGAACTGGCTGCTGCTGTTGAGGCTTTCAAGGCAAGTGCCGTGCTCACTCCTATCATTGATATTGACTTCGCCAACAACTTTGAGGAAGCTCAGAAAGATGATGTTGACGGTTATGTTATTAAGGGTGCTACTGGTGAGATGTTCTTCCCGGCAACCATCGTTGATGTTGAAAAGAGCAATTCGACTACCAACTTCGAAATCGGTGCAGGCGAAGGAGTGCTCGACGGCGTACTGCGTGTAGGTCAGGCCACCAGTGCAACTGCTCCTACAGTGACTATTGCCGAGGGTGATTTACCGACAGACAACGACGTGCTACGTTTCAATTTCGATATGTGGTTTGGCAAACTTATAACCAAATATGCCTATATTGAACTGCGCAATGCCGCCGACGAAAAGGTTGCAGGATTTAGCTTAAGCAGATATGACGGTGCAGCAGGTTTCAATGACTTCAACAACGAAGAGAATACGGGTATGGATGTCGTGGGCTGGTGTAACCCCAATATTGGTAACATCGCAAATGAGAATATTTGCGTGGATACCTATAAGTCTTCTATTGACCTGATTGTAGACTACAAGGCACAGTCGTTGCAGGGTGGTGTTACTTGTAATGGTACATCGAACATGGGTGTTGCCGTGCCGATGCCAACGCTTGAGGACAACAAGATTGTGAAGTTTGCTGTGTATTCTAACTACAACAACAAGGATCGTCGTTGTTGGTTCGATAACATGAAGGTGTACAAGTATGCTTCTACGGCCGAAGGCCCCATTGATAATGGAATTCATCAGACATCACATTCTGTAGCAGGCTCTGCTGCCATCTACACCCTCAGTGGTGTCCGTGTCAGCGCTCCTGTCAAGGGCCTGTACATCCGCAATGGCAAGAAGTTCGTGATTAAGTAATCGGAAAAACATAGTGCAAACTGAGAAATCGGGGAGGGTAGAGGCTCTTCCCGATTCTTTTTTGGGGTTTTGTCGTCGTTTCCACGTCCTTCTGTCCCTATGTCCTTTCTGTCTTTCTGTCCTTTCTCTCCCTATGTCGGGAGAGAAAAAGTATTGAATAATTTTGTGTTTCACTCTTTTTGTGTTACCTTTGCAGGAAAAACTGTTGGCTTACCGTAGCCAATCACAATTATGAGTGACAACCGTCTTCGGCCCCAGCCCCATCCGCTCGTAGCCGCCATTCCGCTGGTGGTGCTCATTGGCCTGCTGGCCGTGGTCATTATGCTCTTTGGCAGCGACTCGCTCAGTGGTGGCAGTCAGGTGGCACTTATTATGGGCATGGCCGTCTGCGTGTTTGTGTCGATGGTATTCTATAGGGTGCCGTGGCACGTCTTCGAGAAGCAGATAGCCAAGACGATGGGCGGCGTAGCCATCACTATTCTCATACTCCTGGCCGTGGGCATGCTTTCTGGCTCGTGGATGGTGAGCGGCATCGTGCCCACCCTGATCTACTACGGCATTCAGCTTCTCTCGCCCCAGTTCTTCCTCGTCTGCGCCTGCATCATCTGTGCCTTGGTGTCGCTGCTTTCCGGCAGTTCGTGGACTACCATCGCCACCATCGGCGTGGCCCTTTTGGGAATAGGCCATGCGTTAGGCATCAATGAGGCCATTGCTGCCGGAGCCATCATCTCGGGGGCTTATTTCGGCGACAAGATGTCGCCGCTGAGCGACACCACCATCCTGGCCTCGTCGACCACGGGTGTCGACCTCTTCACCCACATACGCTATATGATGCTCACCACGATGCCCGCCTTTGCCCTGACTCTTGTTATTTTTGCCCTCATGGGGCTGGGGCAGGGTGACGAGAGCGTGGTACACGTAGGCCAATACACTGAGGGCTTGGCAGCTACCTATCATATCTCACTGTGGACGCTCTTGGTGCCTGTGCTCACGGCACTGCTCATTGTGCGCCGTGTGCCGTCGTTGGTGGTGCTCTTCCTATCGGCCCTGATGGCAGGCGTCACCGCCGTCATTCTGCAGCCCCATATCCTCATGCAGATAGCCGCCGACCCGTCGCTGTCTGCGCCATCGGCCCTGATCAAGGGACTGGCCATTACCTATTATGGCGCGACGGCTGTAGAAACGGGCAGTGCCGAACTGAACGAGCTGGTGGCTACGGGGGGCATGACGGGCATGCTCAACACCATCTGGCTCATTGTCTGTGCCATGTGCTTCGGAGCCGTGATGGTGGCCAGCGGCATGATCGAGAGCATTACCCGTGTGGTTATCGGCTGGGTGCGCAGTCGTGTGGGACTAGTGTCGTCGACGGCGGGCACGGGGCTCTTCCTGAACATCACCACGGGCGACCAATTTATCAGCATCGTCCTGACGGCCAACATGTTCCAGAACGTCTACCGTCAACAGGGCTACGAGCCGCGACTGCTGAGCCGCACTGCCGAGGACTCGGCCACCGTGACCAGCGTCCTCGTGCCCTGGAACACCTGCGGCATGACGCAGAGCACTGTGCTCGGCGTGGCCACCATTGCCTATCTTCCCTATTGCTTTTTCAATATCATCAGCCCCGTGATGACCGTCCTCGTTGCCGCCATCGGCTGGAAGATTAAAAGGACAGTTCCTTCGACATAAGGACAGTTTGTATCATTCCAAAGTTTGTTTCATTCCACAGCATCACAGTTCTGATGCCAAAGTACTGTAGTACGGATGCTGAAGTACTGGAGTACGGAAGCCAAAGTACTGGAGTACGGATACTGAAGTACTGCGTCCGTACTGCAAGACTGCAACTTCTACGCTTTCTTCACCTTCTTCACGGCATACCAGACAATGGCGAAGACAACGATGGCGAGGATGGCGGCCACAATGTAGTGGTTATACTGGGTGATGGTTTGCTCCAGCTGGTCTTCGGGCACGATGGCATGCAGATACCATCCCATAGCGGCCAGAATAGAGTGCCAGCAGCCGGCACCGATAGTGGTGTAGAGCAGGAACTTCCAGTAGTTCATGCGGGCCAGGCCGGCGGGGAGCGAGATGAGATGGCGTATGCCGGGAATAAGTCGGCCGGTGAGTGTGGCCACGATGCCGTGGTCGTCGAAATAGCGCTCGCTCTTTTCCACCTTCTCCTGGTTGAGCAGGCACAGCTTTCCCCAACGGCTGTTGGCAAAGCGGTAGATGACGGGCCGCCCCACGTAGAGTGCCACGAAATAGTTGATGCTGGCACCGAGGTCGGCTCCGATGGTGGCAAAGAGCACCACGAGCACCACGTTAAGGCTTCCGCCGGCGGCATGATAGGCGGCAGGGGCCACAACCAGTTCTGAGGGTACGGGTATGACGGTGCTCTCGAGTAGCATGAGCAGCAGGATGGTGCCGTAGTTCAGGTTTCCTAAAAGGGATGATATCCAGTTCATTTGAATCTTGTGAAGATTATTGGTTTCTCATTTTTTCCTTGATATAGTCGTAGTAGTTGCGGGGGTCCATGCCTTCTGGAAAGAGGTGGCCGAGCACCATGCGGCACTCCTTGGGATTGCGCTTGCAGGCCATTTTCAGATAGTGCAGGAACTCGTCGTACTTATCCAGGTCGTAGCAGCAGAGGGCCATGTAGGCATAGCCGTCGTTGAGGTCGCAGCCCGCTTCCTTGAAGAACATACGGAACATCTTGTAGGCTTCCTCGACATACTTGTTGTCGTAGAGCGAGACAATGATTCGCAACAGTGTCTGCGGGGTGTCTTCGCTCTCTTCTAATGCCTGGTGGAAGTAGTGCGTGGCTTCCTTGAAACGACTGGCGGCAAGCATGATGTGGCCCTTGACGACGCCGATGCCAGAATGGTCGCAGTCTAAGGCATCGGTCTTGTCGAGGCACTCTATGGCCTTGTCGGCGTTGCCCGTCTCGCTGTAGGCGAAGCTCAGTTCCTGGTAGATGTCGGGCAGGTAGGGCGACACGTCCTCGGCATTCTCCTCGGCAAATGCCGTGGCTTTCTCAAGGGCCAGGGTGAGTATGCCGATGGCCTCTTCGTTCCTGTTCAGGTTGATGAGGCAGGTGCCTTGGTGCAGATAGGCAAACTCGTCGTCGGGTTCGTGCTCGGAGTAGCGGCGGTAGTACTTCAGTGCCTCCTCGTAGTTGCCCAGCCGGAAGAGACCGTTGGCCTTGGCTATAAGTCCCTCGGCATCCTGTGGGTCTATGGCTATGGCATACTCGCTGCTCTGCACCGACGCGCTGTAGTCCTCGCTCATGAACTGTGCCGAGGCCAGTGCGTTCCAGTAGCGCTTCTGGTAGGGGTCGGTATCGATGAGCTCGTTGAATAGCTTCTCTGAATCCTTGTACTTGCCCAGTCCGAAGAGTGTGTGGGCCATGAGTTCCTTGAAGTCGGGCGTGTCCTCGGGCTTGGAGCGGCTGAGCCACTGCATTGCCATGTCGCTGTAGCCGTAGTCCTGATAGAGGTGGGCCACATCGATGACGTAGTCCTGATATTCCTCTGGCGGCACGGTCTTGAAGTTCTCGCGCAGGAAGAGGTCGGCCTCTTCCGCCTTGTCTTCGGCTATGAGTATTTCCGCCTTGTCGTAGACGTAGTCTGGCTCGTCGGTCTCGGTAATCTGATTGAAGTAGTGCTTGGCCGTCTCTACGTCGCCATGGTAGAGGGCTTCGTGTATGCGGTAGGTGAGTGGGGCGATGGCACCGGGCGACAGGCTCAGGGCCAATCGGATAGCCGCCTCGGCCTCGTCCGTCTGGCCTTGCATCTGGTAGAAGTCGGCTATCTCCGACAGTTCGTCGGCGTCGAGGAACACGGGTTGCCCCGTGTTCACCGCCGTTTCGTATTCCGAGAGCATGTCCTGGAATTCCTGACTGTCAAAATAATCGTCGCCCGTTTTCAACTTTTCAACTTTTCAATTTTTCAATTTTTCAATTTTTCAATTTTTCAACTCTTCAGTCCTACTGTTTTGTTGAACACTGGCTTTTGGGGCGTTGAGTCAGGATCGACGTTGAAATAGCCTATGCGCTGGAACTGCAGATACGAGAGCGCAGGCATGGTGGCAGCGAAAGGCTCGATGTAGCAGTCGCTGAGCACGTGGAGCGAGTCGGGGTTGATGATTTGCTTCATGGCTGTTACGGCATCGCACTGCTGCTCCTCGCGGATGGCGGCCATGTCGTCGCGTGGGTTCTCTACCTTCCACAGACGGTCGTAGAGGCGCACCTCGGCACGAACGGCATGCTCGCAGCTCACCCAGTGGAGTGTCTTGCCCTTGATCTTGCGGTCGGCACCAGGCATGCCACTACGTGTTTCGGGGTCGTAGGTGCAATAGATGGTGGTCACGCGGCCGTCGCTGTCCTTGTCGCAGGGGTGCTCTTCGTCGCATTTAATAATGTACGCGTTCTTTAATCTTACTTCCTTGCCGGGAGCCAGACGCATGAACTTCTTCTCGGCCACTTCCTGGAAGTCGCCTCGCTCTATCCACAGCTCCCGACCGAATTCCACCGTGTGTGTGCCGTCGGCCTCGTTCTCGGGGTTGTTGATGGCCGTGAGCTGCTCCGTCTGACCTTCGGGATAGTTGGTGATGACCACCTTCACCGGGTCGAGCACAGCCGAGACGCGGATGGCGCGGCTGTTCAGGTCGTCGCGCACGACGCTCTCCAAGAGGGCCATGTCGTTCAGGGCATCGAGCTTCGTATAGCCAATTTTTTCGATGAACTTGCGCAGGCTTTCGGGCGAGTAGCCGCGACGGCGCAGACCACAGATGGTCGGCATGCGGGGGTCGTCCCATCCATTGACCATGTGCTCGTTGACCAGTGCCAGCAGGTTGCGCTTCGACATGAGCGTGTAGTTCAGGTTCAGCTTGTTGAACTCGGTCTGGCGGGGACCTGAATAGGTTGAGAGTTGAGAGTTGAGAGTTGAGAGTTTGCTGCCGCTCTCCGCTTTTCCTCCACAATCTGCAATCCATTCCCTCATCCATCCGACGAAGAGGTCGTAGAGGGGACGGTGCTCAACGAACTCCAGCGTACACCAGGAGTGGGTTACTCCCTCCAGATAGTCGCTCTGTCCGTGGGTGAAGTCGTACATGGGGTAGGCATTCCATTTTGTGCCCGTCTTCACGTGGGGAATGTTCAGCACACGGTAGATGAGCGGGTCGCGGAACAGCATGTTCGGATGGGCCATGTCGATCTTGGCTCTCAGAACGAGTGTGCCCGGCTCGCATTTGCCGCTGTTCATGTAGTCAAACAGCTTCAGGTTCTCCTCTACGGGACGGTCGCGATAGGGCGAGTTCGTGCCCGGCGAGGTCGTTGTGCCCTTCTGCTGGGCAATCACCTCGGCGCTCTGCTCGTCGACGTAGGCGCGGCCCTGCTTGATGAGCCACACGGCAAAGTCCCACAGCAGCTGGAAGTAGTCGCTGGCGTAGTAGACGTTTGCCCACTCGAAGCCCAGCCACTTGATGTCACTCTCGATGTTCTCGATATATTCCGTGTCTTCCTTCACGGGGTTGGTGTCGTCGAAGCGCAGGTTGCACTCGCCGCCGTATTTCTTGGCCAACCCGAAATCGATGGCAATGGCCTTGGCATGGCCTATGTGCAGATAGCCATTGGGCTCTGGCGGGAAACGCGTTTGCAGACGGCCGCCGTTCTTGCCTGCTGCCAAATCGTCAATCACCATCTGCTCTATAAAACTAACAGACTGAGAAACCTTGCTCGCGGTTCTCTTCTCTTCACTCGCGGAAACGATGCTTTCTGTCATACTCTTTTTTTTATAATGTACAATTTTGTGTGCAAAGTTACAAAAAAGATTCAGGATATGGGATAAAACAACCCATTTTTATGCTCATTTTTAGGAAAAAAGCTATAATATGCAAAAAAAAACATATAAAAAATTTGCACAATTGACATAAATCAACTACCTTTGCACCCGTTATCCTGAATACAATCTTTTTACCTTAAAAAAGACTAATACCTATTGAAATGAGGATTCCTACTGTGAAGTACGGGTCCTTTTTCTTTTTTAGGGATGGTGAAAAGCAGGTACTATTCAGACATAGACCCGAAAATCGAAGAAAATTCAACGAAAAGCACATTTTCTTCAACAAAAATGGAAAAAAGTTTGGCAGTTATAATTTTTTTACCTACTTTTGCAACCGATAATTTAATTAATAACTCAAAATTTAAAACTTTATTGCCTATCGACGAGAAATTTACTTCATAACAAATATTGAAGGAATATGAAGAAATTTGAAGGTGTGACCGACGAAGCGTTGGCACTGCTTTACGTAGGAGGAGATAATAAGGCTTTCGACGAGTTATTAGCCCGTACGCAAGAAAAGTTATTTACCTATATCATGTTCGTGGTTCGCGACCATGACAAGGCTGATGACATCTTCCAAGAGACATTCGTGAAGGTGATTACCAAGCTACAGAACGGCCAGTACACAGATTCAGGCAAGTTCCAGTTCTGGCTGACACGCATTGCCCATAACGTGATTATGGACTGGTATCGTGCGCAGCGGAACGAGAATATCGTGGAGCCTACCGAGGACAACGACCTGAGCAACCTGAAAGGTGTCTCGGTGATGGATACCTATCGCGAGACGGAACTTATCAACGAACAGGTGCTCTTGGACGTGAAGAAGCTGATGAACGCCCTGCCGGCTCCGCAGCGTGAGGTGGTCTACATGCGCTTCTTCCAGCAGCTGTCGTTCAAGGAAATAGCCGAGCTGACGGGCGTGAGCATCAATACTTCGCTGGGACGCATGCGCTATGCACTTATCAACCTGCGTCGCATGGCCAAGGAACATAAGATAGAGCTGATGTTGCAGGCCTGACTGGCGTGGCAGGCGGCGCAGTCGTCTGAGACAGGGGGGACTTGTTATGCCGAAGGTGCTTCGGCGACTTGCTGTCTGCCCCGGTTAATAACATAGCGCTGGTAGTAGCTGATAAGGAGGGTGGTGAGCGGCAGGGCGATAATCATGCCGAGCATGCCGAGCAGAGACCCCCAGATGGAGAGCGAGAGAAGGATGATGGCTGCATTGAGACCGGTAACCTGTCCCATGATTTTCGGGGTGAGAAAGCCGTCTTGAATCGCTTGCACCACGCCGAAGACAATCAGCACCAACAGCATAATCATCCAGAAGTTCTGTCCCGTCTCGGCGCTTTTGGCCAGTGCCAGGATTATGCAGGGAAGGAAGCCCAGCGTCTGCAGGTAGGGCACCATGTTGAGCAAACCAATGAACATGCCGAGGCCAATGGCCATAGGGAAGTCGATGATGAGGAAGCCAATGGAAAACAGCACACCCACGATAAAGGCAATGACACCCTGTCCGCGGAAGTACCGGTTCATGCTGTCCTCGACGTCGCCCACAAGCTGTTTGGCAAAGCCGCGATAGCGTTCGGGCAGCAGCTGTGCCCATCCCTGCGTTATTTCCTCGTAGTCGATGAGAATGAAAATGGTGTAGAGCAGAATCATCGTGAGCGAAAGCAGGCTGCCGAGCAGGCTCACCGTCTGGGCAATCACGTTCCAGAGCTTCGGCATGGTCTCTTTCACGGCATCAATAAAGCCGTCCTGTGTCACAATGGCTTTCAGTTGCTCGATGTCGGCATGCTCATGCAGCCATTCCTGGATAAGTCCCGGCACGCTGCTCGTCGAGGCATAGCCTTCCAAGTAGGCGAAAACCAGGTCTTTCACCCGGGCACCCTCCTCAATGATGGGCGGAACAATCAGCAGAAAGCATCCCGTGAGCACGGCGAAGACAATTGCCAGCGTACAGACGATGCTTACAAGGCGGAACCGCAAGCGACAGGTGTACTGAAAAAACTTGACTAACGGGAAAAGCAGGTAGGCCACTAACCACGCCACGAAGAAGGGCAGCAACACACTGCTCAGACGATTGAGCAGCATCACGATGCCCACCACGACCGTTGCACTGAGCAGGCCACGCACCACATTGTCGAATGTAAACTTTGTCTTTTCCATAATTTCTTCAGTCTTCAATTCTCATTTTTTTATTATAGCTTTCTCCGATGCAGAGGCCGTGTGGCTTGAATTAATAATACTGCATGGTGCAGCAGTGCAGGGAACCGTGCTGCTTGATGAGCGGTCGGCAGTCGATGCCCACGATGTCGCGGTCGGGTAAAGCCCTGCCGATTGTCTGTAATGCCTTGGCATCGAGGTCGGGCTGGTTATAGGTGGGGCAGAGCACGGCACCGTTGACGATGAGGAAGTTGGCGTAGGTGGCGGGTAGCCGCTGGCCGTCTTCGTCGCAGATGGGGTGGGGAAGGGGGAGGGGCATGAGGCGATAGGGCTGTCCGCCAATGGTGCGCAATGCCTTTAGGTCCTGTTCCATGAGCATCAGGTCTTGGTAATGCTCGTCGGCAGCGTTGTCGCATTTCACGTAGAGCAGGGTGTCGTTGGGGCAGACGCGCACCAGCGTGTCAATATGCCCGTCGGTGTCGTCGCCGGCGAGGTGACCATGGTCTATCCAGCACACCCGTTCGGCACCAAGCCGTTTCTTGAGCTGTTCCTCTATCTGCGTTTGTGTGAGTGGCTGGTTGCGGTGAGGCGCCAGCAGACAGCCGGTGGTGGTGAGGATGGTGCCTCGGCCATCGCTCTCGATGGAGCCGCCTTCGAGTACGAAGTCAAGATGGTCGATATACGCTCCGTCGACCATTCCCTCTTCGTAGAGCCGGCGGTTGATGGCATTGTCGAGCTCGGCGGGAAACTTTTCTCCCCATCCGTTGAAACAGAAATCGAGCAAGAGCTTGGAGGTTGAGGGCCGAGGCTCGGAGCCAGTAGGGCCGTCGGCCGTCCGCCCCTCTTCGTTTGCTGCCGCAGCTCCCGTTGTCGGGAGTAGCGTGATAAACCCGTGGTCGCGGGCCCAAGTGTCGTTCGTGTTGAGCTCAAGCATCCGGGCGTTGGGTATCGACAGTGCGCCGACGGTTGGCCCCACGATGAGCAGAGGCTCGCGCTTGGCAATCTCACGGGCCATTTCGTGATAGACGGCGAGCACCTCGTCGAGCATGGGTGCCCAGTCGGTGGCAGCATGCGGCCACGTCAGTTGCACACAGCTTTGTGGCTCCCATTCGGCCGGCATTCGGTATGAGTTTTTTGGTTGCATGGTGCAAAGTTACAAAATAAGTGAGAGAAATGAAAACAAAATCTGCTTTTTGTTTTCATTTCCGAGCGAAAAGTAAGTTCGGCGCAGCCAAAGTTACGAAATAATTCATAATTCGTAATTCATAATTCATAATTTTTTTCTACCTTTGCAAAAAAAATAGAAACCGATGCTATTGGAACTGAACGAGGTGCTCCTTGAGGGCGAACCGCAGACATTCTCGCTGATGGCCCGTGAGCGGCGCATAGTGTGCATGACGGGTGGCACGGCTCCGCAGCGGTTGCGTTGGCTTCACGCTATGATGGGCTTCGTGCCAGTCAGGAGTGGCTATGTGAGCATCGACGGCGAACCCCTCACGGCGGCTTCGGCACCGGCCTTGCGCTCCTTCATGGCCTTTGCTCCGGCCAGGCTCGTGCCTGTGGGGCAGGTGAGGCGCTACGAGGCTCCCACCGTGCAGGACGTGTTTAGTCTGCGGGCTAATAGGGAGTTGCCCATCTCCAACGGCATCCTGGCTGAAGAGACACGGCGCATAGCCCCTGGCAGCAGCGACCCAAGGGCACAGCTGCTGGCCGTGGCCTTGTTGCTTCACAAGCCCATTTTGTTGGTAGACGACGTGCTGCCTGAGGCTATGGGCTATTTGCGACAGAAAGCTGCCGAGGGAGCCACGGTGGTGGTGACAAGTGCCGAACCCGAGGTGCTGGCTGCTGCCGATGTGGTGGCAGAACTGAAAAGTTGAAAGATTGAAAAGCTGAATGGTTGGAATGCAGATAACAGATATTTCATATTGGGGAGTGGCAGTCCTTGTGGCATTGACAGGACTTGTCATAGTGCTGCTGGCACTGGCCAACCGCCCCATGATGCATCGCCTGCTGAAGGCAGGTGTCGTCTTCTTGATCCACATGCTGTTGCTGGGCGGCAGCTTCGGCCTTCTGTGCCGTCTGGGCTGTTGGTGGGCAAACGTGTTGTGGGGTGTGCTCATGTCGGTGGCGTTGGCCGTTTTTGTGCTTGGCAAGGCTCATGGCCGACGGCAGCAGTTGCTACCGGCCGTGATCATTGCAGTGCTGACAGGCATGGCAGTGGGAACGGGCAGCCTGTGGGCATGCTTCCGAATAGATGCTGGAACAGGGGCCTTCCTGGCTGTCATGGCCTTGGTTCAGGTGCAGCTCTATGCTGCCCTGCCACTTGCTTTGCAGGCCTATCTGGGCAGTGTGCGCCACACAAACGAGCACTACCTCTATCTTAGGGCTAATGGCGCCACGCATTTGGAGGCACTGATGCCCAGCATTCGCTACGCGCTCAAGGCTTCGGTGCTGCCCTTGGCGAAGGGATGGGTGCGGCCCTTGGTGGTGACACCGCCCCTGCTGTTGTGCGGTTTGCTCATGGCCGGCTCTTCGCCCGTTGCTGCTGTGCTCGCCACGGTGCTTGCTTCAGGTGCCATGCTGATGGCTACCGTGGTGGCGGTTGTGCTACTCCTGTGGCTGGCCGATTATAGGCTCTTTGTCAAATTACCTCGCAATTCGCCATGAATTACCTTGCAATTCAGCATGAATTGCAGGCTAATTCAGCACGAATTGCGAGGTAATTTGACTATGTTTCGTAATCTGTTGATTATTAAGTGGTTGCAAAAACGGGAACAATGCCATGTCGCCTCATGGCGAATGCCTTGTTTTTTTGGCTTTGAATTGAAAAAGGAATAGAGAATGGAGATACATCCGATAGCCCATTTCCGCTCGCCGCTGACGTCGAAGTTCGGCTTGCCCCGTCAGGGTGGGCTGGCCCTTTCGCTACGGGGGCACATTGTTTTTGAACCCGATTACCGGCATGCTGAGGCTGTGAGGGGTCTCGAAGCGTTCAGCCATCTGTGGATTGTATGGGAGTTCTCGGCCAACCGCCATGCCGCCACGGGACTCACTGTGCGCCCGCCGCGCTTAGGCGGCAACGAAAGGGTAGGGGTGTTTGCCTCGCGCTCGCCATTCAGGCCGAACAGGCTCGGTCTGACGTGTGCATATATAAATAAGGTGGAAACCGACACCCCGTTAGGCCCCGTCATTCACGTGCTGGGAGCCGACCTGATGGACGGGACGCCCATCTACGACCTGAAGCCCTATGTGGCCTATGCCGATAGCCACCCTGAGGCACGTTGCGGCTTTGTCGATGCTAACGAATGGCAACCACTCGGTGTGGAACTCCCTAACGAGGCAGCGACTCTCTTCTCGCCTGCCGACCTGGCCGCACTGCGCGAGGTGCTGGCACAAGACCCACGGCCACACTACCATGACGACCCGCAGCGCGTCTATGGCATGCCCTTTGCCGGCCATGATGTGCGATTCCGAGTAGAAAACGGTGTGGTGACAGTCCTTCCGTTTTCAACAAATAATAGGATTAAGATGGAAAAACATGAAAAATAATTCGAAATTTATTTTGTCAATTGGCTGAAAAGTGCTAACTTTGCAGCCGATTTTCCGAAAATAGTTGATGAAACCAGACAAAAAGCAACAACAGTACCGCATCAACGAACAGATACGAGTACGCGAAGTCCGCATAGTAGGTGAGAGCGGATCATCAGTGATGCCTACGAGACAAGCTTTGGATATGGCTCGCCAGCAAGGTGTCGACCTTGTTGAGATTTCGCCGAATGCGAACCCGCCTGTTTGTCGTCTTATCGACTATTCCAAGTTCCTCTACCAGCAGAAGAAACGTGCAAAGGAGATGAAAGCCAAGCAGGTGAAGGTAGAGGTAAAGGAAATTCGCTTCGGCCCCCAGACCGACGAGCACGACTATCAGTTCAAGCTGAAGCATGCCAGGGAATTCTTGGAAGAAGGCAACAAGGTGCGTGCATACGTGTTCTTCCGCGGTCGTAGCATCCTTTTCAAGGAACAGGGCGAGGTGCTGCTCCTGCGTTTTGCCAACGACCTCGAAGAGGTGGGAAAGGTAGAGTCGATGCCTTCGCTCGAAGGAAAGAAAATGTTCCTCTATCTGGCACCGAAGAAGGCAGGTGTGGCCAAGAAAAGCCAGCAAGCCCGCGACCGTGAGGCCAGCGAGGCAGAAACGAAGGAGAATTATCGCCAGCCCAAGGAGGCCACACCCGAGATTGATGTCGACATGCCTGCCAACGGAGGCTTGTTTGCCAACGCCAAAATCAGTGCCGAGGCCCTGAAGAAACTGACGGAAGATGCTGGCGAGGAATAAAATCGGAAATATCGAAAAATCGAAAAATCGAAAAATCGAAACATCGAAATGTCGAAATGTCGAAATATCGATAATAATGAATGATAAGATGCGCTGCGCCGGGTATATGCGTTGCCATCGCTTTTATAAAATTAAAAGGTTTAAAAATTAAAAAAGTAAAAAAAATGCCAAAAGTAAAGACAAACTCTGGTGCAAAGAAGAGATTTTCTTTCACTGGAACAGGTAAGATTAAGAGACATCATGCTTACCACAGCCACATTCTCACGAAGAAGACCAAGAAGCAAAAGCGCAACTTGCAGGGCTACACCATCGTTGACAACAGCAACATGAAGCAGGTGCGCGACCTGTTGTGTCTCCGCTAATTAACCCTATTGTCGAACATTAAAGAAACAAAACTATGCCAAGATCAGTAAATCACGTTGCTTCAAGAGCAAAACGTAAGAGAATTCTTAAGCTCACCCGCGGCTACTTTGGAGCCCGTAAGAATGTTTGGACAGTAGCCAAGAACACATGGGAGAAAGGTCTCACCTATGCCTATCGTGACCGTCGCACCAAGAAGCGCAACTTCCGTGCTTTGTGGATTCAGCGTATCAACGCTGCCGCCCGTATGGAGGGCATGAGCTATTCGAAGCTGATGGGTGCCCTGACGAAAGCTGGTATCGAGATTAACCGCAAGGTCCTTGCCGACCTCGCCCTGAATAATCCCGAGGCTTTCAAGGCCATCGTTGCCAAGGTGAAATAAAGAAAACCTATAAGCAAGAAGTTGAGAAATCTACGAAAGAGGACGGCTTTTCAGACGAAGGCTGTCCTCTTTGTTGTTGCGCACTCCCATGAATTGCCCATAAATTGCGCATCTTTTTGTAATTAATCGTAGAAAAAGTTTGTCATTTGATAAAAAAACATTACCTTTGCACATGATTAGTACTAATAACCAACCATGGGAGATAGAATCAAGAAACTGAAAAAAATCAGAATACACCGCGAGGGCACGGAAGAACTGCTCTATACCTTATTTGCCATCATTGCCATAGGGGTCATCCTCTGGCGGTCTTTCGACACCCCCATACCCTTCATCCTCTTTATCGCCGTCTTCGGCTTGTCGTGGCTGCTCATGCTCAATTTCTATCGCTGCCCTATCCGCTATTTTGCCAGCGATACGGAAAAAACGGTAGTGGCCCCGGCCGACGGGCGCATTGTGGTGTTAGAGGAAGCTACCGAGGATGAGTATTTCCACGACCGGCGACTGCTCATTTCAATCTTCATGAGTCCGCTGAACGTGCATGCCAACTGGTTCCCGGTCGACGGGCGGGTGAAGTTCGTCCACCATCAGGACGGCAACTACCACAAGGCGTGGCTGCCGAAGGCCAGCGAGGAAAACGAGCATGCCGACATCATGATAGAAACCCCCGACGGGCAGGATGTGCTCGTTCGTCAGATAGCGGGGGCCATGGCCCGCCGCATTGTTACCTATGCCAAGGAACAGGAAGACTGCTATATCGACGAGCATCTGGGCTTCATCAAGCTTGGCTCGCGTGTCGATGTCTACCTGCCCTTAGGCTCGAAGCCTGAAGTGAAAATGGGCCAGCCCACCACGGGCGACCAGACTGTTATTGCCCGACTGCCGTGATAATGAAGAGTGAAGAATGAAAAGGCATATTCCCAACACGATTACCTGCTGCAACCTCGTTTCTGGTTGTATTGCCGTCTATTTTGCCTTTCAGGGACAGTACGACCTGGCGTTACTGATGATTGTGGTGGGTGCCGTGTTCGACTTCTTCGACGGAATGTCGGCCCGCCTCTTGGGGGTGAGCAGTCCTATTGGCAAAGAACTCGACTCGCTGGCCGACGACGTGACTTTTGGAGTGGCACCTGCAAGCATCGTTTTCCATTGGCTCTCCGTTTCGCAATTCATCAGCCAGAACACGGTATTGGAGGCAAACAGCTCCGAATGGTCTATTCTCAGTATCGGGTATCTGCCTTTTCTCGCATTTCTCATTGCAGCCTTTTCCGCTTTGCGCTTAGCCAAGTTCAATCTTGACGAGCGTCAGACCACTTCGTTTATCGGGCTCCCCACGCCGGCCAATGCACTGTTCTGGGGCTCACTGATAGTGTGGCTGCACAACAAGCAAATGCTTGAGCTTGACAATCCGGCTTCCTTACCTACCTGTTATATCTATATCGTGCTGCTGCTCATACCGTTGAGCTGCTATATGCTCGTGGCCGAGCTGCCCCTGTTTGCACTGAAGTTCAAGCAATGGGGATGGAGGGGTAACGAGGTGAAGTATATCTTCCTGCTGACTTCCGCAGTCATGATTCTTGTCATGGGCATTCTGGGGCTTGCCGCTGTCATAGCCTGGTATGTGCTATTGTCAATTCTTAGCTCTCGTCTCTCATCAAACTCTCAACACTAACCCCTCAACTCTCAACTCTCAACCCTCAACCCTCAATAATTACTGCCTATGCATTTCTTTCTTGGTGTTATCGCTTTTCTTTTAGTTTTCCTGGCTGTCGTGGTCTTGGTGCTTCTTCACTATGTGCGCAAGGGAATCATTAAGTTCAAGAAAGCCGTTACTGGCGACTACGACGATGAGGAAACATTCAAGCGAATGGCCGACAAGCATTATCGCGGCAAGAACGATCCGAATTTCGACAAGGACTATTTCCGTAGTGCCGGCTCTTCTCAGGGCGGCGGTTCGTCACAGGGTGGAAGCTTTGCCCAAGACGCGCAGGAACAGCGTGACACCAAGCGAACGACAACCACTTCTGAGGGGGTCACCATCATTGACGAACGTGCAAAAGACGACCGCAAGAAGATATTCGACGCCGACGAGGGCGAGTATGTGGAATATCAGGAGGTGAAATAACCCCAAAACAGGCCGCGTGTGGCGAGTCCGTCTTGGAGTCATCCCTTTTTTTGCCCGAAAGAAAATGGGCCGTCGGTACCGACGGCCACAATGGTCAGTTATGCACCAGTGTGCCAATATCCTCACCAGCCATTACTTTCTTCAGATTGCCTACAACGTCCATGTTGAACACATAGATGGGCAGGTTGTTGTCCTGACACATGCAGATGGCTGTGAGGTCCATGACCTTCAGCCCGCGTGCCAGCACTTCCTTGTAGGTAATGTTGGCAAACTTGGTGGCTGTGGGGTCTTTCTCTGGGTCGGCGGTGTAGATGCCGTCCACGCGGGTACCCTTCAGCATCACGTCGGCCTCGATCTCTATGCCGCGCAGCGAAGAGCCTGTGTCGGTGGTGAAATAGGGCGAGCCTGTGCCTGCCGAGAAGATGCACACGTAGCCTTGCTCCATGGCCTCGATGGCGCGCCACTTGGTGTAGAACTCGCCGATAGGCTCCATGCGGATGGCTGTGAGCACCTTGTTCTTCACGCCGATGGCACCTAATGCCGACGAGAGTGCCAGCGAGTTGATGACCGTGGCACACATGCCCATCTGGTCGCCCTTCACGCGGTCGAAGCCTTTCTGGCTTCCGCTCAGTCCGCGGAAAATGTTGCCGCCGCCAATGACGATGCCTATCTGCACCCCCATCTCGCTCACTTCCTTAATCTGCCGCGCATAGTCGCTCAGACGCTCAGGGTCGATGCCGTAGCCCTGTTTTCCCATCAGGCTCTCGCCTGAGAGTTTCAAGAGGATTCTCTTAAATCTTGCCATAATCTTTTTGTTTGGTTGTTATATAATGAACTGTACTTCCTTGAAGGCAAACCTGCAGGTAACCCCGTTGTCGTGTAGCAGCTCCAGATGCCCGTCGTCGGTGACGTTGACCAGCTTGCAGAGTTTCTCTGTGCCATCGGCCAACCTGTAGAGGTGCGTTTCCTGTAGCCGGTAGAGGTTGCTGCGGTAGCGCCTGCGTATCTCTTCCCATGCGCCGGTCCTCACCATGTCCATGTATTTGACCATGTTGCCCATCACCTTGTGCAACAGCTCTTGGCAGTCTGCCTCATGTCCCAGTATCTGTAACAGCGAGACGGGATTGGGGGCGTCGCTGCGGAACACCCGTTGGTTGACGTTGATGCCCGTGCCAATGATGCACTCCTTGATGTGGCTTCCCAGCAGGGTAGTCTCTATCAGTGTGCCGCCTATCTTGCGGTCGTTCCAATAAATGTCGTTAGGCCATTTTATCTTGATGCCGCCGGCATAGTCGTCGAGCGTGTCCTTGAGGGCGAGGGCATTGGCCATTGATAGCAGGAACTGGCAGGTGGCAGGCACGTCTATGGGGTGCAGCAGCAGCGAGAACAGCAGGTTCTTCTTGCGTTCGCTCTCCCATGTGTTGGTGCCGCAGCCGCGTCCCGCTGTCTGGTAGTCGGCCCAGACGGCGATGTCCTCGTCAGGGCCGAAGGGTGGCTGGTGCTCTTTCAGCCAGCGGTTGGTTGAGTCGGTTTCCTCAATATGTATGAGCCTGATAGCCATGTTCGGTCGTTTTGTAGATGGCTACTGGCCTTTTTCGCCTTGTTCTGTCAGCTTGGTCTTGGCATACGACAGGAGCATCGAGAGCAGCAACACGCCGAAAATGAAGGCAAGGCTCCACGGTGTGGGCACCTCAATGTGGGGCAGGTCGAGCTGCCATCCTGCCAGGCGGCCCAGTTCGTTCACGTATTCGTTCATGGCCAGTAGCATCTTGATGCCGACGAAAATCAGGATGACGCCCAGCCCGTATTTTAAGTAGGTGAAATACTTGGCGATGGCGGCCAGGGCGAAATAGAGGGCGCGCAGGCCGAGAATGGCGAAGATGTTGCTGGTGAGCACGATGAAGGGGTCGCGTGACACGGAGAACACGGCGGGGATGGAGTCAACGGCAAAGGCTACGTCGGTCGACTCGATGACCAGCAGTGTCACTAATAACGGAGTGGCCATCAGACGGTCGTTCTCACGTATAAAGAACTTCTCGCCATGCATTTCCTTGGTAACGGGAAATGCCTTGCTGAACCACCGCACAATGATGTTCTTCGAGGGGTCGCCCATCTGCCCGTCGTCGTGTGCAAACATCTTTCCGCCCGTGTAGAGCAGGAACAGGCCGAAGAGTCCCAGCACCCACTCGAATCGCTCTATCATGGCCGCACCGGCAAAGATGAAGATGCTACGCAGCACCAATGCGCCGAAGATGCCCCAGAAGAGCACCTCGTGCTGGTACTTGCGCTCCACGCCGAAGAAGGAGAAGAGCATGAGGAAGACAAACAGATTGTCCATCGACAGCGACTTCTCTATCAGATAGCCAGCCAGAAATTCCATGGCCTTCTCTTCCGGCTCTACGGGGTAGAGGAAGTAGATGCCTGCACAGAACACCATCGATACGGCTATCCATACGGCCGTCATTTTCAGGGCTTCTTTCACGTTCACTTCGTGTTCGCCTTTCTTGCCAAACGACCGCAGGTCGATGATGAGCATCGCGAACACCAACAGATAGAATACTATCCATGCCCAAAGGGGCATCGTTCCAGCTGCCATTACATTCATTGTTCTTGATTCGTATGATTGGTTTTATTTGCTGTCATGGTGGGCGGGTCTTTCTCTAAGAATCGGCTCACGTCTTCCTGCACGTGGCGGAACTGCTCCGAGAGCATGTAGCCCGTGTTCTTCTTGAGCATGGTCTTGATGTCCTGCCGCGAGTTCTCGTAGCACGACATTTCGTTGCGCTTCTGCGTGTGATGGGCCTGCGCGTGGTAGATCTCCGTCTGGCGCTCTTGCCGCAGCAGGTTGCACACCTTGGTCATGATGGGAACCACGACCGTGTCGAAGAGGTGGTGCCCCTGCATATAGAGATAGGTGGTTTGTGGAGTGATGCCCAGCGTCAGTATCTCGCTTTTCGTCTTGAGGTAGGCGTCCTTGTTGTCGGGATACTGGCGTTGCAGTTCGTGCAGTTTCGTCTGCACCTTGTGCCTCACGTTCTTCAGCGACACTTCAGGGGTCTGCACGGTGAAGCCGCCAGGGTCGGTCACACGGCTGAAGTCGGTGAGCGAGAAGTGGGTGTAGTTGCCCGAACGGTAGGCCCATACCGACCACACGAAGAGCGGGAAGCATATTTCGCTATACTCGCGGAAGTATTCGCGGAAGTCGAATATGCGGTGGTCGTTGAGCGTCACCGCCACGCATACGTCGTGGAGCGAGGGGGCATAGCATTGGAAATTCTCTATGGCATAGACGTATGTGTGGAACACGTATGGGCTTTGTATCACCTTCTTCGACTGTGCCGTGCATCCCTGCAGCAGGTAGTCGTAGTCGGCATCGACGCAGGCAATCATGTCGGGTCCCACGTGGTTGCCCATGAAGTTCATGAGCACCGACTTCTTGCCGCGTGTCAGGTTGGCCTTCGACGGCAGCATCACCTCGAAATAGCGCTTCTCGTTCTCAAACGTGCTGAGCACCGTGCGCCAGAAGTAGATGTCGTCGTAGCTCTCCACGTAGGCCACGATGCGGCGTCGTGCCTGCTTTCCCCTCAGCGCGTTGGCGGCCTCGAAGTAGCGACTGTCTATGTTGTCCTTTAAACTCTTTCCCATGAATAAGAACTTTCAACAAAAGTCTCTCAACCCTCAACTCTTAACTCTCAACTCTCAACTCTCAACTCTCAACTCTCAACATATCAAACCGTTATGTCGCTCACCTCTGTCACATGGTCTATCCAGCCGTTCATGACGACGGCGGGCGAATGGGTGGTCAGGATTATCTGTACGTGGGGGTTCAGCTCGGTAATGAGGTCTATGAGCCGTTTCTGCCACTCTATGTGCAGCGACACTTCGGGCTCGTCCATGAAGAGCACGTAGGGCTGGTCGTCCTCTACGAGCACGGTGAGCAGTATGATGAGTATCTGCTTCTCGCCGCTACTGAGCTGGTAGGGCAGCAGCAGCTCGCCAATCTGTGTGAAGCGTATCTCGTTCTCGGTGCGCACGATGTGCTTGCCCGTGTCCTCGAAAAGCTCGTCGACCATGTCCTGGAAGCGCTTCTTGCGGTGCGACAGTTGCTGGGCCGCCTCGGCATCGCCGGCCTGCAGGCGCTCTATGATGCGGTTGCCAATGTTCACTTGGTAGTCCAGATACTTGCGTTGCAGGTTGTAGAGCTGAATGTCGAGCTGCGAACCGCCGCCTACGCTGGCCAGCGTGGTGAGTGCCTGGCGCACGAAACCCTCGCTGTCGGAGAGCGACTGCTGCAGGTTCGAGTCGATAGAGCGAATCAGGTCGTAGCGTATCCACTTCGCATCTTCTGGCTCAACGTCGAGGTGTACGCCCTTGAGCATGTGGCTGGGAAACTCGCCTCCGGCCGACAGGCCCTTCACCACCTTATTTATAATAGTGCTCTTGCCCACGCCGTTGATGCCGCTCAGAATGTTTACCCGAGGGTTCAGTTCCCACACCACGTGCTTCATGCCGCTCCAGAGCGAGTCTATCTCTATCCGTTTGATATAGTCTGCGTATTTTTGCATCTTTCTCAATAGTTTTCCGCAAATATACGCATTATTTCCGAAATAATGCGTATATTTGCAACAAATTTAACGAATTTCAAAAAAATATGGGCAAAATTACAGAACAAGACCGCGAATTTATGCGCGAAGCCATCCGTTTGGCTAATGAAAGTGTGAAAAATGGCGGTGGCCCCTTCGGTGCCGTCATCGTGAAGGATGGGAAGGTGCTGGCGGGACTGTCGAACAGCGTCACCATCGACAACGACCCTACGGCCCATGCCGAGGTGAACACCATCCGCGAGGCATGCCGCAAGCTCGGCACCTTCGACCTCTCGGGCAGTGTCATCTACACCTCGTGCGAGCCGTGCCCCATGTGCCTCGGTGCCATCTACTGGGCCCACATTGACCGCATCTACTATGGCAACACGCGCCAGGATGCCGCCGACATCGACTTTGCCGACAACTTCATCTACGAAGAACTCGACAAGCCGCTCGGCGAACGCCAGCTGCCCATCGTCCCCCTGCTGCGCGACGAGGCCTTGCAGACGTTCCGCCTCTGGACGGAGAAAACAGACAAAACCGAATATTAATGCATTTTCCCACTGCATATTTATTCGGCGAACTCTCGCGAGAATCGCTTCCTGGTGAGCAACTTGCCTTTTGGTCGAAAATATCGCAATCTCAGCGAAGTTGCGTAAACGTCTGTGAATCTGGCTGTTACGGAAAATGTAGGTCGGGAGCGCGCTGGAAAGACCCACAATTCACGCTGAATTATTGCACAGTTAAGCGCAACTTGTGCAAGAATTAAGCCTGAATTGTGACAGAATGGAGCATTGATTGCGACAGAAAGAAGCGTCTTTTCTCCCACTAAGTGGCATTAACACTCCAACAGTTAAGCATTAACTCTTCAACAGGTAAGCATTAACGTTACTCATGAGTGCCTTCAGGACCACCGAAAGTTGCCTTTTGGCCTCACGAAAAATCTATTTCGCAAAAAACAAATGTCTTGAAAATCGAAAAACAAACTGTATAATTATGTATTTTGAACGTGTTTTTTTATGGGCCGTCGCCAGCTTGATGGCCCTTACGGTAGCCGCACAGTCGGTCAACCAGCAGCTGAAGAACAACGACCCCGCATTCCTGACGAGCGAGGAGGCGCGCCAGATAGGCCGACAGGTTCTGCTCTACCAGCGAGTGACGGGCGGTTGGCCCAAGAACATCGACATGGCCCGACCGCTCTCGGCCGACGAGCAGGCCGAGGTGGCCGCACAGAAGAACCGCCGCAACGACTCGACCACCGACAACGGGGCTACCACTTTGCAGATGAAGTTCCTGGCCCGACTCTATCAGGCCACGGGCGACACTGCCTATCAGCAGGGCTTCTGCCGCGGTGTGGAGTATCTGCTCAGCGGACAGTATGCCAATGGCGGCTGGCCGCAGTTCTGGCCGGAGATGCGCGAATATCAGATTCACATCACCTACAACGACAATGCCATGGTCAGCACCATGCTTTTGCTTCGCGACATCGTTCAGCAGAAAAAGCCCTACCAGGCCGACCTCACCAGCGCCGACTTGCGCCGCAAGGCCCAGGAGGCTTTCGACAAGGGCGTGGAGTGTATATTGGCCACGCAGATACGGGTCGACGGGCGGCCCACCGTGTGGTGCCAGCAGCACGACCGCGAGACGCTGGCCCCGGCCAAGGCACGTGCCTACGAGCTACCCTCATTCTGCTCGCAGGAGAGTGCCGCCATTGTGCGCCTGCTCATGCAGCTGCCCCATCCCGACCAGCGGGTGAAGGATGCCATCAAGGGGGCTATGACGTGGTTCGACGAGCATAAGATTATGGGCTATCGTTTGGTGAAGACGGGAAAGAAAGGCGAGCCGGGTGCCAATACGCAATTGGTGAGCGATTCTACGGCAGGGCCGCTCTGGGCCCGCTACTACGACTTGGAGCATGGCCGGCCTTTCGTGTGCGACCGCGACGGCATTCCCCGCCAGCACTTGGAGGAAATATCCTTGGAGCGCCGCAACGGCTACTCCTGGTACAACAAATATCCGGCCGAGCTGTATCCCCTTTACGAGCAATGGCTCGCCCTGCATGCCAACGAGCCTTAGTGCCTTTCAGCTCACGGGGCTTGCCAAAGGCGGTAGGGGCTGGCATTGCGGTTATAGGGACGGGAAAGAATCTGCCTGCCAATGACGCGTGACAGTGCCACGGCCACCGTGTTCGAAGAGGGGATGAACATGGCGTAGAGGGCATCGCGGAAGGTGATGCTGTCGCCATCGAAGAACACGGGGCCGCTGCCGCCAGTCAGGTCGCTCTTCTTGATTTCAAACGAGCTGTCGAGATTGTCAACGAGGTCGAGCATGCAGATGGCGGTCATGGTCTTGGTGACCGAGGCCGGCAGGCGCACCTCGTCGGGCTGCTTCGCATAGAGAATGGGCAGCGGGTCGAAGCGCAGCTGCAAGGGTAGGGGAGCACGGTAGGCACAGACAAGGCCGCTCGTGGCCGTCAGCCGTATGTCCCTCACGTCGGCAGCGGCATCCTTCCGCTTCCGCCGGCCTATGTCCATGAGCTTCCTCACGTCGCGCCATCGTTCTGTCCAGGTAGAGCCCACCACCACCATCACGTATTTTCCGCCCTCATGGTCCTCGCCTATGACGATGGCATTGTTGCAGCCCTGCAAGGTGCCCGTCTTGGCACCCAGCAGGTGGTAGTAGTTTGTGAAGGGAGTGCGGTCGCGGGGAACGAGGGTGACGGTGCGCTCATGTCGGCCGCCTATGTGCAGGTCGTAGCTCTCGGCGCCCCAGGCATCGCTGATGCCGCGATAGCCGTCGGCACAGAGGGCGAGGCGCAGCGCATCGATGGCAGTAATTGTCGAGTGGGTGGGCACAATGCCGCTGCCGTCGGCAAAGTGGGTGGCTGTCAGGCCAATGGCCGCCGCCTTGCGGTTCATGTGGTCGAGGAAGGCCGCCTTGCAGGCAGCATCAGAAAAGTCGGCCCTGGCTTGGGCCGACACCATTGCTGCAAGCAGTAGGCTGCATAGCAGGACGGCAGTCCGACGAGTGTCAGTCATTCCTTGGCTTCTATTCTCAGGTTGGTAATGATGCGGCCCATGCGCTCGTCACGCGACATGCTGCGGCTCAGCCACTGGTTGAAGTCCTTCTGCTTCAGCTGGCGGGGCAGCACCTCGCCCTCTTTCCGGTCGTTCTCGATGGTGAAGCGGTTGGGCGAGAAAATGACGTAGAGACGGTTCAGCTCTATCACGCCATTGGCACAGGTCATGTAAAGCTCGTCTACTTCACGCACGTCGGTCTTGTTCTCCTTGGGGGCGAAGAACACGTAGCGGCGACCACCCTTCACGGGCTGCTCGCCGTCGCCGTCGGCCTGATAGGGCAGCAGACGGAAGGCATTGTGGCTCTCGTCGACTAAATAGATGGCGATGTAGCCGTCGACAGGCGACTCGAACGACACGTACATGTCGTCGCCCGTCTTAAACTGGCTGCTCTCGAACTTCTCTTCCACACCATTGCGCAGAACCGTCGAACGGAAATTGACGCTATTGCCTATGGGGCGGGCCTTGAAATGTACGCGGGCCTTATAGACATTGATGCCGTCGGCCTGACGCTCTATCCACTCTACCCGGGGTTCCTCAATATCGGCAATCCACTCGCCCTTCACCTCGTTCGACGAGAGCAGGAACGCGTGTTCGCGAGAGTCTTCGTAGCCGTAGTTGTCGACGATGGTGCCGAAAGCTTCGGCCAGCTTCTGCACACGGGCATAGTTCACGGCCTCGAAGCGGGCATCCTTCTCCGACATGTATTTGTCGGCGTAATACAAATACTCGCCCTCCAACTCGCTTATTTCAGTCTGTGCCGCCATTCCAAGCGAAAAGAAAAGCGACAGCAACAGTGCAAATGGTTTTCTCATATTCTGATTGTTTTGTATTCTTGATGTGGAAAGCTGTTGGAAAAGTCTGCGCTCACTTGAGCTTCCATGACTTCCAGTGTGTGGCTGTGGCCGGCGAGGAGATGACCGTAGGTGTCTGCATTTTCTCGTTCTGCACGACGGAACGCCTCTTTACCTCTTTGGTAACCTTTGTCGAGAGGTCGCCCAAGCTAATGTTGCCCTTCGATTCTTTTAGTGTTTTCAGCAGATAGTAAGTAAACATGCCGTGCTGTTGCTCCTGGTAGGGATAGGCCGTTTCGTCGCCTTGGGCGGCAGAGAACACGACAAGGTTGCCGGCAGGCTTGTTCTCTTTCACCTTGATGGCCACGCCCCTGGCCGACGCTAACATGCCGCCGTCGCGCTTGGCACCGCTGAAACAGGCATCCAGCAGCACCAGGGCCGACTTGCAAGGCAGTTGGCTTAGCGTACTGTAAAGCTCGTTGAGGCTATAGCCTGTCGTCGTGTTGCTGGCATAGCCGTCGACAGGCAGCAGATAGGCGCTGTGGCTGGCTTCGTCGGGAATGCCGTGACCGGCGTAGTAGAACAGGATGCGGGCTTCTCCGTCGTAGGCTTCCATTACCTGCCGTAGCCAGTCAATCTGATATTTCAGGTCGTTCAGTGTGGCGTTGCTCGTCATGTGTATGTTAGAGGCAGGAATGCCAAGTGTCCTTTGGCAATAGGCTTTGAACATGGTACCATCGTTCAGGGCGTAGGGTACTTTCACTTCACGGTTGTAGTCTTCATTGGCAATGATTACCGCGAAAGTATTTTCCTGGCTGGTTTGGGAAACAGGGATGTCTTTGTCGACATCAGACACCTGACGTGCAACTGTCACAGCAGGCGTAGTGGCAGGCTTCTTTTCTTCGACGATGGTCTTGGGAACAGTGCGTTGCTCGATAGGCTTGGGCGTGTCAACAGCTTTCGCCACATGGTTGGGATTCTCATAAATATAAGGTGTGAATGCCGACTGATCGGGATATTTGGCCCTTATCGAGGGGAAGTTCCTCACGAAGGAGCGCACCTGTTTGATGTCGTCAGAGGAGTAGATGACTACCCACCACCACCTGCCTACCTCGTCTTTTACCACAGTGGTATTGTAACCGGTATACATCTCCCATTTGTCGGCTACTCTTGCTGCGGGCTTCGGGTCTTTGGCCTGATAAATCTTGACGTAATAGCGTGACAGCTCAGGCCCAGAGACGTGAGTGACTTGCTTCTTTGCGATGGAATGTGACTGTTGAGGAGCAGGAGCAGCAAAAGCATGGCTTAAGACTGGCAAGCCGTCACCCCAAACTAAAGGTAGCATCAGCATCAAAGCAATAGAGGCTATTATCTTTCTCATATTCTAATGGCTCTATTTGAGTGTCATTTTCTTCCAGGTATCTGCCAGCTGTGGGCCTGATTCAGCATGGGGCGTTTGTGGCTTGTTGTTTACTACTACCGATTTGCGGCCCACTTCCTTGCGAATATAGGTGTCCAGTGTGCCAAAGTCCACATTGCCTTTTGTCTCTTTCAGTTTCTTCAGCAGGAAGTAGGTGAAGAGACCGTGGCCTTTCTCTGCGTATGGATAGGCTGTTTCGTCACCCTGTGCTGCCGAGAATACCACCATATTGCCCAAAGGAGCTTCGTTTTTAGCCTTGATGGCTACGCCACGTGCAGCTGAAAGCATGCCTTCGCCACGTAGGGAACCACTGAAACAGGCATCGAGAAAAAGTGTCACACTGCGGGCATTAAGCTGTCCCAACGTCTTGTAGAGACTGCCGAGTCCATAGGCTGCAGCTGTATTGTCGCCCGAAGCATCGATGGGTAGCAGATAGGCCGCACCGTTCTTCTCGTTGGGGATGCCGTGGCCGGCATAATAGATGATGATACGAGCATCGCCCTCATAGGCCTTGGCCACTCGCTCTAACCAGTTCACCTGCTCTGTCATCTGTCCATAGGTAGCGTCTTCTACTATGTGGATATTGTCTTCGGGTATGCCCAGCACTTGATGGCAATAGCGGTGGAAGGTACGACCGTCATGAAGAGCGCAGTCAACACGGGCAACGTTCATATAGTTTTCGTTGGCAATGATGATGGCAAACATCTCTTCGTTTTCCTTAGAGGTGGTGGGCAAATTCTCGTCGACATCACTCGAAGTGGCAAACTGCCGAGGCTGCTGCTTTTTCACAGTGGGCTTCTTTACAGCATGTAAGGGGGGCTCGTCATTGATAAAGTATTTCACATCAATGCCTTTGCTTTCCGTATAAAGGTCGTATCCCATCTTGATGCCCTGAGGCAGCTTCAGACTCTTTAGGTTTTTGCACCAGCCAAACACACGATTACCCATCTGCTCGACAGAAGCAGGTATCTCTACACTCACCAACGAGGTGCGGAAGAAAGCATAGTCCTCAATAGTGGTCACAGTCGATGGGATAACCACGAAGTCCACATTCTGATAGCCGGCAAAGGCAGCTTTGCCGATGGTGGTAATGGTATACTCCTTGCCGTTTGCTGTCTGGTAGGTTTCGGGGATGGTAACCGTGCGCGAACGCTCGTTGCCAAAGCCTTTGAATTTCCGTACTTTATTGCTGATGGGAAACTTTGCGTCGTCTATTTTGTAGTCATAGTCGCGTATGGCGGCAGTCATGGTCTGGTCGTCCAATTCAATGTTGAAAGAACTGCCTTGAATCTGAAGGGAATATTGGGCATGCCCTATCAAAGAGTAACTAAAAAAGAAAAGGAAAAAAAACTTTTTCATGATGTAATCAAATTAAAAGTTATATGAAAAACCACAGCAAATATTATAGCCTCCTTCACTTTCATCCGAAAGGCATTTTATCACAGTTCCTTTTAAACCAAAGGAAATATTGTGGGTTACTCGCCAGTCAAGTCCAAATCCCGCTTGTCCGCCAAAATTGCTGTCCTCGTGATAACTATGATGAGTAGGAGTCATCCCCAATCCTACACACAAATATGGTCTTATGCGTCCTTGATTCATAAAGAAATAATCGACATCGACAAGAGCGTATTTGGGTGAACTGAATTCGCAAAATACTATTGTTACAGTAGGTTCTATTCTAAGATAATCAGTAATGTTGTATTGATATTTTAATCCAACGCTTGGCCCTTCGCCATAATCTCCTCCTGTGTAGCCGACGTTTACTCCAACTCCTTGCATTCCTTTCTGCGCATAAGTCCCCAAGGAGCAAGTGAGAATCATGCATAGGACAGTTAATAGTTTTTTCATAATTTTAATTTTATATTCGTATTCATTTAACTTTTGGCGCAAAGGTACGAATTATTATTGGAAAAATCAAAACATCTTTCTATTTTTTTGCAAAGATTTATTGGCGGTCTCGCATAAAATTCGTATTTTTGCATCCAATTACTGAAACAAGCGAACAAATGAAAAGACTAATCTCAACAATGTGTGTGGCCTTGCTGATGATTCCTGCAATGGCACAGACCACAGCCGACGACGTGCTGGCGGTAGCCCGTCGTGCCAACAACTATTTCATGCAGAAGTATGAAGACCCCACCGTTCCTACAAACGTGAAGAAGATTCGCCCGTCGAACCTCTGGACGCGAGCCGTCTACTACGAAGGGCTGATGGCTCTGCAGGCGATTGACCCGCAGCCACGCTATGTGGACTATGCCCGCACATGGGCCGACTTCCACAAATGGACTCCCCGCAACGGCATTGAGACCTGCGATGCCGACGACCAGTGCTGCGGCCAGACCTATGTGGAACTGGCTCGGTTGCTCAATCACGATGAGAAGGCTGTTCAGACACAGTTGCAGAACGTCATAGCCAATCTGGATCACCAGATGCTGACACCCAACGAGAAGAACCAGACCACTACGCCCAAGGCAAAGACCAGTCAGAACTCGCTCTACGGATGGTGGACATGGATCGATGCCATACAGATGGCCATGCCGCTCTACATGCAGGCATACCAGCTGACGGGCGACAAGCGCTATCGTGACCACGGTATGCAGATGTATCGTTGGAGCCGTAACGAGTGTGGGCGAGGCGAGGCCAACCCGAAGAAGGGACTGTTTAACATCGACGAGGGACTGTGGTGGCGCGATGCCGACTATGTGCCGCCCTATCAGGAGCCTGACGGACAACAGTGCTATTGGAGCCGAGGCAACGGCTGGGTCTATGCCGCACTGGTGCGGTGCATGGATATTTTGGGGAAGAAAGACAAGTGCTACAAGGAACTGAAGAAGGACTTCGTGCTCATGAGCGAGGGCATTCGCAAGTGTCAGCGAGAGGACGGCTTCTGGAACCCCAGCCTCGTCTCGACCCACTATGAGATGAAAGAGACTTCGGGAACGGCACTCTTCCTCTATGGCATCAGCTGGGGCATACGGCAGGGACTGCTGAAGGCCGACATCTTCCGCCCTGTTGCCGACCGAGCTTGGACGGCTATGGTGAAGGATGCCGTTCATGCCGACGGCTTTCTCGGATGGATGCAGGGCACGGGCAAGGATCCTTCGGCCGGACAGCCACTGAGCTACAACCGCATTCCCGACTTTGAGGATTACGGAACGGGCTGCTTCCTGCTTGGGGCAACGGAATACTACAAACTGCTCAGCGCTCAGAAACGCTGAGAGGACAGTGTTAAGACAGCCGAAAACTACTGGTTTTCTATTTGTGTTCTTGGCCAATTGACCAGGAACACTTTTTCTGTGGCACGCGTCAGGGCAGTATAGAGCCAATGGATGTAGTCGGGCGTGAGCATGTCGTCGGTCATGTAGCCTTGGTCTATGTAGACGTGGGTCCATTGTCCGCCCTGGGCCTTGTGGCAGGTAACGGCATAGCCGAACTTTATCTGAAGGGCATTGTAGTGGGGGTCGCTCTTCAGCTTCTTCAGACGTTCTGACTTCAACCGAATGTCGGCATAGTCCTCCATCACCATATTATATAATAATGCCTGCTGTTCGCGGGTAAGGGCAGGGGACTCGGTGGTGAGGGTATCGAGCAGGGCGGTGGTAGTGAGCTCGTAGTTGTCATAGTCGGGCATCGTCACCGTGATGTCGGCAAAGCGGAATCCGTAGAGTTCGCGAACGTTGCGCACACGCTGGACTACGCAGCGGTCGCCGTTAGCCAGATAGCCGGGAGCTTGTACCTCAACAGAGTTGGAACTGCCACTGGGGGTGAGGCTATAATTGTTCTTGACAATCATGAGCTGGTCGCCTCGGCAGAGCTCGTCTTCGCGGTCGAGAATGGTGCGACGGATGCCTTGGTTGTAGATGTTTGCCCGTTTGTTGGAACGGGTGACAACGATGGTATCGTCGACACCCACATGACTGTAGCTCGATGCTAACGACTCGATAAGCTCGTCGCCAGGTACTATGAAAATGTCGGCAAAGCCTTGAACGCGAATCAGGGGTAGCTGGGTCAGTTCGTCGTGTGTAATCATCTGGCGGATGATAGTGGCATTATAGAGAATGCCCGACTGCTGGCTTTGGCGAAGCACCTCGTTTAGGGCATATTCGTAGATTGTAAGCCCATAGCCTTGCAGCACACTGGCTCTCAGCGCGGGTGACTCCTCTTCGCCTACAGGTGGTAACTGTGCTGTGTCGCCGATGAGCAGCATACGACAGTTCTGCCCGCTGTAGACATACTGCACAAGGTCGTCGAGCAGACGGCCCGAACCAAACGTGTCGTTGGTAGCGGTATTGGCAATCATCGATGCCTCGTCAATGATAAATAAGGTGTCGCGATGAAGATTGATGTTCAGGTTGAATTCCGACAAGTCGCCTGCTGAGCGTTGACGGTAGATATGACGGTGAATGGTAAAGGCTGGACTGTTGGCATAGAGCGAAAACACCTTGGCAGCGCGGCCTGTAGGGGCCATGAGCACTAACTTCTGATTCAGACCGAGGAGGGCACGGACAATGGCGGCTGCCAGCGTGGTCTTTCCTGTCCCTGCCGAGCCACGAAGAATCATGGCAACCATCGACCTGCGGTCAGAAAGGAAAAGGGCCGTCGTCTGAATGGCCCTTTCCTGCTCGGCAGTTGGCACATGGCCAAAGACGGAGCGAATCTGATAGCTAAGTTCGTCGGTAATCAATAGGTCGTTGACTGTCGGGCGTTCCATACTGGCATCGTCTGCCCTACGGGAGAAAAATCGATAAGAACCAGGTCGAATATCAGTGTGCTGAAAGCGGGAATGCCTGTCTGCGAACTGCTATTGTAACCCAACTGATAGGGAATGTACACAAGCCAATGGTCGCCCCGGTGCATGTGGAGCAATGCGGTAGTGAAACCGTCAACGAGACTGCCGGAGAGGACAAGTTTGCTGGTGGCACTGGTACCTGCATTGAATCCTTGATAGGCACGAGTGTCAAAGACGTAGCCTTGGGGATAGGTCGCCGAGGGAATGAGACGTCCCTCATAGCTCACACGTACAGAGTCGGTGCCCATCGGGAAAGTGGTGGTGTCGCCCAAGTTGTATTCGTCCTTGTCTAAAGGGGCAAACTGCTTCACATAGATACAGTCGGTGTTGTAACCCACGGCAAGCGACTGATCTTTGCTATAGCTCTTGAACTTTGTCCAGGTGCCAGGATTGGATGCCAACGAGTCTTCGAGTGTGGCGAAAAACTGTTCATTGCGCTGCTGCCAGTTGGCATACTCGTCGACGGTGTCGTTGTCCTCCTTACAAGAAATGAAGAATGAAGAATGAAGAATGAAGAATGCTGCGAACAACAACATCTTCGTGAACTTCAAATACTTCACCTTCATGGGCAGGAGTGCTGCCGTTGTAGCCGTATGCACGGCAAGATTCTTTCTATTCTTCATCCTTCTCTTTTGACTTTCTACAGCTTCTTCAACAGACTGGTGATGCTCACCTTGTCCTCTATAATGCCGTTTAGAGCCTCAATCTTTACGCGTTCCTGCTCCATCGTGTCGCGGAAACGGAGTGTTACGCAGCCATCCTGGAGCGTGTCGTGGTCGACGGTGACGCAATAGGGTGTACCGATGGCGTCCTGACGGCGATAGCGCTTGCCAATGGAGTCTTTCTCGTCGTACTGTACGCTGAAGTGGTATTTCAGCTCGTCGACGATCTCGCGGGCCTTCTCGGGCAGTCCGTCTTTCTTTACCAATGGCAGCACTGCCAACTTCACAGGAGCCAAGGCTGCGGGCAACTTCAGTACCGTTCGGGTCTCGCCGTTCTCAAGCTTCTCTTCTTCGAAGGCGTGGCACATGATGGAGAGGAACATGCGGTCGACGCCGATAGAGGTCTCGATGACGAACGGTGTGTAGCTCTCGTTGGTTTGCGGGTCAAAGTATTTGATGCTCTTGCCAGAGTATTTCTCATGCTGCGACAAGTCGAAGTTGGTGCGCGAGTGAATGCCCTCCACCTCCTTGAAGCCGAACGGCATCTTGAACTCGATGTCAGTAGCGGCGTTGGCATAGTGGGCCAGCTTGTCGTGGTCGTGGAAACGGTAGTTCTCGGCACCGAAGCCCAATGTCTGGTGCCACTTCATGCGGGTCTCTTTCCACTTGGCGAACCACTCTAATTCGGTGCCAGGCTTCACGAAGAACTGCATCTCCATCTGCTCGAACTCACGCATGCGGAAGATGAACTGGCGGGCCACAATCTCATTGCGGAACGCCTTGCCTATCTGGGCAATGCCGAAGGGAATCTTCATGCGGCCCGTCTTCTGCACGTTCAGGTAGTTTACGAATATGCCCTGAGCAGTTTCAGGACGCAGGTATATCTTCATCGAGCCGTCGGCTGTAGATCCCATCTCGGTAGAGAACATCAGGTTAAACTGACGCACGTCGGTCCAGTTCTTCGTGCCGCTGATGGGGTCGACAATCTCCTCGTCGAGGATGATCTGCTTCAACTCTTCAAGGTCGGGTCCCTGCATGGCGGCAGCATAGCGGGCATGCAGGGCGTCGCGCTTCTGCTTTGTCTCGGCCACGCGTGGCGATGTATCCAGGTACTTGGCTTCGTCGAATGAGTCGCCAAAGCGCTTGCGGGCCTTCTCCACCTCTTTCTGAATCTTCTCGTCGTACTTGGCTATCTGGTCTTCGATGAGCACGTCGGCGCGATAGCGCTTCTTCGAGTCGCGGTTGTCGATAAGGGGGTCGTTGAAAGCGTCTACGTGACCACTGGCTTTCCAGATGGTGGGGTGCATGAAGATGGCCGAGTCGATGCCCACGATGTTTTCATGGAGCATGGTCATGGCCTTCCACCAGTATTGCTTAATGTTGTTTTTCAGTTCCACACCCATCTGACCGTAGTCGTAGACTGCGCCCAGACCGTCGTAAATCTCACTGCTGGGGAACACATAGCCGTACTCTTTGCAGTGGGAAACAATTTTCTTAAAAACGTCTTCTTGTGCCATAAAATGTTTATATATTAGCAAATTTGCCTGCAAAGGTACAAATTATTCGTGGAAAACAAGTAGATTTGCAACATTATTTAATATAATAAGACGATGCAAGGCATTCCCAATACTGTCTTATAACGTATTTCGCAATCCTCTTTAGGATAATATTACGTGTTTATTTATATATAATAATAAGGTTCGCGAAAAAACACTTATTCTTGTTGAAATAAAAATGGTTGTTAGGGAAAAATTTCTTGAAAAAGTTTTTGAGTATTCCTTAAAAGTTGTACCTTTGCATCCGCTAAACGGGTCTGTTGCCTGTGATGCATATAGGACAGAGTTC
>CAJONO010000092.1 GCA_905235905.1 uncultured Prevotella sp. | reverse complement strand
GGAACTGAAATATCTACACAAACTCGCAAAAAAGCATCACATGGAACTCAAGGTTGCTGGGTTGTAGATAATTTGTTCATTAGAAGTGTTTTTTTTTGAAATCTCCAAACGTTTTATGAAAAAAGAGCAATTCTAAATGTTTTTTATCTAACGAGACGCTATAGGTGCAGGGTGTGACCCATGCGGTCTTGCTTGGTTTTCAGGTAGCGCAGGTTGTATTCGTTGGGTGTCACCTCGATGGGTACATTCTCGACGATTTCAAGTCCGTATGCTTCCAGTCCCACGCGCTTCACGGGGTTATTGGTCATGAGGCGCATCTTGTGTACGCCGAGGTGGCGCAGCATCTGCGCACCGCAGCCGTAGTCGCGCTCATCGGCCTTGAAGCCCAGGCATAGGTTGGCATCGACGGTGTCGTAGCCTTCTTCCTGTAGTTTGTAGGCTGCCAGTTTGTTCATCAGTCCTATGCCGCGCCCTTCCTGCTGCATGTAGACGATAACGCCTTTCCCTTCCTGCTCGATTTTCTCCATGGCGCGATGCAGCTGTTCGCCGCAGTCGCAGCGCCGTGAGCCGAGAATGTCGCCCGTCATACAAGAAGAATGTACGCGCACGAGGATGGGCTCGTCGTCTTTCCATTCGCCCTTGATGAGAGCAAAATGCTCCTGGCCATTGCTCTTTTGGCGGAAGGGGATGATGCGGAAGTGCCCATGCTCCGTGGGCATGTCGGCCTCGACTCCCACTTCAATGAGCGACTCCTGCCGCAGGCGGTAGGCGATGAGGTCTTTGATGGTGATGATTTTCAGTCCGTGCTGCCGGGCGAAGACCTGCAACTCGGGCATACGGGCCATGGATCCATCGTCGTTCATAATCTCCATAAGGGCGCCAGCGGGAAAGAGACCAGCCAGCTTGCAGAGGTCGACGGCTGCTTCGGTATGGCCAGAGCGGCGCAGCACACCGTTGTCCTGGGCATAGAGCGGGTTGATATGTCCGGGGCGTCCGAAGGTTTGCGGGGTAGAGGAAGGATCGGCCAGTGCGCGGATGGTGGCGGCGCGGTCGTGGGCCGACACACCGGTGGTGCAGCCTTCGAGCTTGTCGACGGTGACGGTAAACGGCGTACCTAAGACCGAGGTGTTTTCCTGCACCTGGCGCGGCAGGTCGAGCTCTTCGCTCCGGCTGATGGTAATGGGGGCGCAGAGCACACCACGGGCATACTTCAACATGAAGTTGACCATGTCGGGGGTTATCTTCTCGGCAGCGCAGATGAGGTCGCCCTCGTTCTCGCGGTCTTCATCGTCGACGACAATCAAGAACCGGCCCTCGCGAAAGTCTTCGATGGCCTCTTCTATGCTATTCAGTTTCAGTGGTTCCATAGATGTATGTCTTTTTTTATTGAATCATGTTGGCGTGTTCCTGAACGTTGCCCAGCTCTATGACCCGTGGAATGAGTTTCTTGTTGATGCGTATGATGTTTTGCAGGTCTTTATAGAGGCGCAGGCGGAAGCGTATCATGCGGAAATAGAAGAAGATGCCTGTGGGCAGGAACAGTCCTGTGATGACGTTCAGCCACTTCCGGCGGAACGGACGGGTGTGGGCATGGGTGGCGATGACGGGGAACTGGTTCAGCTTCATCAGCACATAGTTGTTGCGGGTGTACGACAAGTCTTCGATGGCCACTTCGAGCACGTTGTTGATATGCTCGATGTCGTGGTCGTCGCCAGGCCGGAAGAACACCTTGACGGGGTTGGGCCAGCGAATGAGGTGGTGCTCCTCGGAGTAACGGTCGATGGCGGTGCTCACATTGGTCAGCATGTCGGCATCCATGAGGTATTTGGGTTCCTCGATAATCACTTCCTTCATCGGCATATTGCGTTTCATGCGCAAGCCGAGTATGCGCATCAGCAGCAGGCGATAGGCATCGATGTTGAACACCGTCGAGTCTTTGTTGGCCTGATAGGTGAAGAAGACGGCCAGCGGCGTCAGCACCAGCGTCGAGATGGCTTTGCCGAACCACACGGTCCATTCGTCCTCACGTGCCATGCGCATGCCGGTATTGTCGAGCAGGTAGTAGGCAATGAACACAAACACCGATACGATGACGGGCACGCCCAGTCCGCCTTTGCGGATGATGGCTCCAAGCGGTGCTCCGATGAAGAAGAAGATGAGGCAGGTGAGGGACAGCGTGAACTTGCCCAGCAGCTCGATCCAGTGGTTGCGCACCTGACGGTTCAGGTAGAAGGCGTAGTCCGCCTTCATCATGAGGTCGTTGACGGCCGATTGTGCCTGCCTTGTGGCGGTCTTTACGACGCGCAGCTTGTTTTCGCCACTCAGCGAGGCATAGACAGAGTCGAGGTTGGCCGTGCGTCCCTGTGCAATGGCCTCGGCTATGTGCAGGGTGTCGTCGTGGCCGACGGGGCTTTGGTAGAAGACGAGATTGCGCCCCGACTCGTAGAACTGACGCCCCACGCTGTCGCATTCGTACTGTATGGAGTCCAAGTCGCTCAGAATCTTCCGGTTGCTTTTCACCTTGGCGCTATGTCCCAGGTCGGCAACGTCATCCATGCTGAAGCCGCCATTGTAGTCGAGCACGAGCCTCTTGTAGCCGAAGGTTTCGCGGCGGTAGGGCACTTCGGCCGAGCTGGCAATGTCCTGTGAGCGCATGTTCTCAAACCATTCGCCGCTCCAGAGCGTCAGCAGCAGGTGTTTCTTCTCCTCGGTGCTCTGAAGCATGCCCGAATCGGCGAGGATGATGGCCTGGTCTTCGTAGGAACCGGTGCGCCGGTAGATCATGATGCCATACAGATGGCCGGTCTTCATGTCCTTACGCTCTACGTAGAGGTTGGTGTTTGGCAGGCCGTCGTAGAAGATGCCCTCGGGTATTTCCAGTTCGGGGCTCGTCTGTTTCATGGCTAACAGAAGGCGGGCAAACTGGTGGTTGGCATGGGGGCCAATCACGTCCTGGAAGAAATAGCTGATGCCTACCATCATACAGGATATGAAGATGAGCGACCGCATGGCCTGCATGAGCGAGATGCCGGCGGCTTTGATGGCCGTAAGCTCGGACGTCTCGCCCAGATTGCCGAAGGTGATGAGCGACGACAGCAGGATGGCCAGGGGGAAAGCCTGCGGCATCAGCATCAGGCCCATCCACCAGAAGAACTGTGCCAGCACGTCCATGGTGAGGCCCTTGCCTATCAGCTCGTCGACATAGCGCCACAGAAACTGCATCATCAGCACAAACTGGCAGATGAAGAACGTACCCACAAATAGCAGTCCGAACTGCTTGGAAATGAATATGTCGAGCTTCCTGATGCGAAACATTCTGACGCTTCTTTTTTGTAATCAGTCTGCAAAATTACGAATAAAAAGTCAGAATGCCCCCGCTTTTACATATTTTATACATGTAAACAGATTTGGACAAAGTTAAATTACCTTGTGGTTCATGCTGAATTGCCTCGTAATCGATGCTGAATTGCCCGGCAATTCGTGCTGAATTGCGAGGTAATTCAAGTATGTTTGCAATTGATTGGTAATCAGCCGTTTGCAAGATTGTACCGTCTTGGATAATTATTCATGACATAACAAAAACAGATTACACGGATTCTGGGAAGTGCCCGGCGTGGAAAGAGCTGGAGAAATCCTTACTATCCGTGTAATCTGTGATGATGGGGAAGGTGGCATGTTGCCGATTACTTCACGATGACCTTCCTTGTGGTTCCGTCGCTATAGCGCACGATGTTCAGGCCACGGCGCAGGGTGGTGTGGCGGGCGCCGTTCAGACCGTAGACGGTGCTGATGCGCTTTGCGGCCACCTGCTGGTTGCTGATGCCCGAGAGATACTCCTGTGTCTTCTCGCCGGCATTGGCAATGTAGATGTCGTAGAACTGTGCCTTCGAGTTGTTGTCGGCCAGATAGGCACGAACGTACACCTCGTCGGTGCCCTCGTAGCTGCGGGTCACGTTGCGGTAGAGGCGCTGGCCGTTCACAACCTTGATGGTGTCGCCCAGTGTCTGCCAGTTGCTCTCCCATGCGTTGCCGTCGGTCGAAACCTGCAGCACGATGTCCTGCTTGCTCTCGGCACCGGCACCGTTGCCAATGTTGGCCACGATGTCAAACGGACCCTGGAACTTGTTTGTGCTAATGATATAGGCGTTGTAGGGGAAGGAGGCATCGGCCGGCATGGTGTTCTTCTCGCCCAGGTTCACGAAATAGTTGGTGATGGGGAAGTCGGGGTTCATGTCGTCGACGGTTGCAGGGTTGCGGCCGCCGGTGTCGCCCACATTGTCGGTAGCGGTCAGGCCTTCCCAAATCACAATCTGTCCGCGAGAGCGAATCATCCAGCCGTTTCCAAAGTCGACCTCCTCCTCAGGATTCATCACGGTGTAGCTCATGACGACGCTCTCGTCGCCTGTCTCAGGATCGGTGACAACCTTCTCCTCGACACCTTCCTCGGTGTTCCAGAAAGGATAAGTGGCCTTGTTCTTGCCCCAGGAGAAGAAGTAGCCGGTAGTGCTCTTGCTCTTGTCGCTCTTCTCGTAGTACTCGTCCTTGTTGGCATCCATGTGGGCAATGATGTCAAGGCGCAGCTTGGGATTCTGCACATCGATTTCCTGCGAAGCCACTTCCGAGTTGACAAAGCCCTCGGCCACGACAAAAGCGTAGAGGGTCCTGGCCTTCTTGACAATGACGGGAGCAGTGTAGCGGCTCGACTTCAGCGTGTCGTTCAGCCCCGAGTAGTTGTAGAAGATGGCGGCACCTTCCACATCGCTGGTAATGGTCACTGTGGTCTCGCCGTCGGTTTGTTGCTGGGCAATAGTGGGGGAGGGAGCCTGCTTCTTCAGGTCGACAGTCTTCTCGGCGACTTCGCTGAGCAGGTAACCGTCGCCACGCACGGCGGCTTTCACGGTAACGCCCTCGCTGTCGATGGTGAAGGGCTCGGTATAGCGCAGGCTCTGCTCGGTGGGCTCGCTGCCGTCGATGGTGTAGAAGATTTCTGCACCCACCACACCGCTCTTAATGCTTACCACGGTGCTCAGGTTCTTGTATTCGAGCGTAATAACGGGCATCGGAGCCTGTGTCACCTTTGCCTTCGAGCCTGCCACCACGGCAATGGCGTTGGCCAGCAGGGCTGCGTTGCCGCCATTGCCCATGCCCGTCTGGTCGAGTGGCAGGTAGATATAGCCGTTGTGGGCCAGGTTGTGGGCGTGGATGGCCACGTCGTCGGTTCCCATTGCAGTAGCCAGCACCGGATCGTTGCCAAAGAGGGCCGTAGGCTCTAAGCTGAGGGTAAGGAAATAATCGGCATCGGTAATTTTCAGACCGTTCACCTCGTCCTCCTGAATCAGTTCCAAGCCTTGGAACAGGGTATTGCCGGGCTGCTTCACATCGGCAAACTGGCCAGAATAGGCCATCGCAGTGCCGTAGCCCCATGCAGTGTAGAGGCTGGCATTCAGGTTGAGGGTGGGCACGAAGGGCTGGATGGTCTTCAGCGAGGCAATGGCCTCGGCGTTCTCTACCGTCGAGCTGATGACGATGGCATCATACTGCGTCAGCTGGTCGAAGGCAAGAGCGCCACTGGCTTCGACAGCCTCGATGGCATACTTCTCGTTGTCCTTCAGCTGTTGGTAGGCAAGGTCGGCATCGAGACTGCCGCCATAGAGGTAGCCCACCTTCGACTTCTGGTCGGCAGTGCCCACCTCAATGCTGTAGATGTGGCAGCCATTGGTGTTGTAGACCTGGATGTCGATGGTGCCGTCGTCATTGGCTGTGGCACCCTCAGGCAGTGTCCAGCCCTCTTCCCAGGTGTGGGTTTCCTGTGTCTTGGGGGTGAACGACTCGCCAATAATCAGTTCGTCGTTGGTGCAGTCGCCGGCATAGAGTGCCACGCCACGGGCGTCGGAAGGCTTGTGGCTCTCGACTGTCATGGTGATTTTCTGGCCTACATGCACCTTGGGAATGATGAAGCAGTAGATGCGGGCACTGGCACTCTTGGCATTGCCGCCGCCTAACCACAAGTACTGCGGACCGGCATATTCGCCCAATGAGGTAGAGGGATAGCTCACGGCAATGGCCAGCGAGCGGCGAGTGGTGTAGGCCGTGTTGAAAACAAGGCCGGCGGTCTCGGAAATCACACTGCCGTTGGCCGACAGTTCGCCATCGATGACATTGTTGCCATACGACCAGAAACAGTTGCCTGTCTGGGGATTGTCACCATTGGCTTTCTCAGTATCCGACCATGTGCCTCCTGTAACACCGCCCGTTGTGGCTTCTGCTGTCAAGTTGGCCACAGTTGTTGCACTCCATTGGGTGAAGTCCCACTTGCGGTAACCCTGTGCGCTGACTGCCAAAGCCATTGCAAACAGGGCTGCTAAAGTAAAGAGTCTCTTCATAATTACTGTTTAATGATTTAGTTAATATTGTAATGTAGTTCGTAATTTTTCGGTGCAAAGATAAGCAAAAATATTGGAATGTAAAAGAAAGGTGTATTTTTTTACCTTTGTTTTTTGCTAAATCTTTTGGTGGTTATGAGATTTTTGATTATTTTTGCAATCAGAATAACTAAAAAAAACAAGAATATGTACGAAAAAGAACGAGGACTATATGTGGCCCACAGTGCAAAAGGACCACTCTCTATAGTGGGAAAAATGGCAAACAGGCACGGCCTTATAGCAGGTGCTACGGGCACGGGTAAGACGGTTACGCTGCAAGTGATAGCCGAGACTTTCTGTCAGGCGGGTGTTCCGTGTTTCATGGCCGACATGAAGGGCGACCTCTCAGGCATTTCGCAGGTGGGCAGGATGAGCGGCTTCATTGAGAAGCGCCTGCCGGAGTTCGAAATAGAAAGCCCGGAGTTTCAGGCTTGTCCGGTAAGGCTATACGATGTCTATGGCGAACAGGGACACCCGATGCGGGCTACCGTATCGCAGATGGGACCACAGCTGCTGTCAAGGCTGCTTGACCTGAACGAAACGCAGGATGGGGTGCTGAACATCGTGTTTCGCGTGGCCGACGAACGCGGGCTGCTCATTCTTGACCTGAAAGACCTTCGCTCCATGCTCGACTATGTTGCCCAGCATGCCAAGGAATACACGAATAAATATGGTAACGTGTCATCGGCTTCGGTGGGGGCCATACAACGCGCACTCCTTCAGCTCGAAGCGCAAGGAGCCGACAAGTTCTTCGGAGAACCGTCGTTCGACATCAAAGACCTGATGCAGCAGGAAGGAGGTAAAGGGGTAATGAGCGTCCTCGCTGCCGACAAGCTGATGATGCAGCCTAAGCTCTACTCCACATTCCTGCTCTGGCTGCTTAGCGAGATATATTCCACACTCCCAGAGGTGGGCGATCTGCCTCTGCCCAAGCTCGTCTTTTTCTTCGATGAAGCTCACATGCTCTTCGACGGCACTTCGAAAGCACTGCTCGACAAGATTGAACAAGTGATACGCCTCATCCGATCCAAGGGAGTGGGCATCTACTTCATTACGCAAAGTCCTACCGACATCCCGGAAAATATACTCGGACAACTGGGCAACCGCGTGCAGCATGCCCTACGTGCCTATACACCGAAAGACCAGAAGACAGTGAAAACGGCTGCAGACACCTTCAGGGCCAATCCAGACTTCAAGACCGACGAAGCCATCATGAACCTGGAAACGGGCGAGGCACTGGTAAGCTTCCTCGACGAGAAGGGAGCACCGATGGTGGTCGAACGGGCCAAAATCCTGTTCCCACTATCGCAGATTGGTGCCATTACCGAAGGCCAACGGCTCGACCTTATCAAGCAAAGCAGTGTCTATGGTAAATATGATACGCCCGTAGACCGTGAGAGCGCATACGAGAAGCTCATGGCCGAAGCTGAAAACCAGTTGCAGGAAACGGAAGGAAAAGAAGTCGTTGAAAAAAAGAAGGGGAAAGAGCCGAAGGAGGAAAAAAAGAAGCCTGGCATGATGTCGAAGATTCTGAAAGCTGTGCTGACAGCTGTCACTTCAACGTTGGCGGCCGTCCTGGGATCGTGGGTTAGCGACAAGGTGTCAGGAAAGCAGACCAAGTCGCGCACCTCTGCTAAAGAACGGGTGGTTAAAAACGCAACAAGTGCAGCTACACGAACACTGACAAAGGAACTGACACGTGACATTCTTGGAAATTTGGTGAAATAGAACTTGTTTCATACACATTATTTATTATTAACTAAAAAATTTTAGTATTATGGATTACAAAATTATCGACATTGAAGGCGTAGGCGAGGTCTATGCCGAGAAACTGATTGCTGCTGGTATAACAAAGGCAAGCCAATTGCTTGAGAAATGTGCTGCACCGAAGGGACGCAAGGAACTGGCCGAGGCTACGGGCATCAGCGAGAAACTGATTCTGCGTTGGGCTAATCACACCGACTTGTATCGTATCAACGGCGTGGGGCCGCAGTTTGCTGAACTGCTTGAGGCTGCTGGCGTCGATACCGTGAAGGAGTTTCGCCATCGCGTAGCTGAGAATCTGCAACCAAAACTGGCAGAACTCAACGAGCAGCGTCACATCTGTGGACGCGTTCCTGCTGTGGCCGAGGTGCAGAAGATGATTGACCAGGCCAAGGAACTGGAGCCAAAAATGACTTATTGATTTTTATCTGAACTCCCGAAACAAGGAAGAGCGAGCCTCTTCCAGTCAGATTAATTGCCTCCGCTTTGTTTTTCTTGCAAAGTCGGGGGCAATGCTTTTTAATGGAAATATTTCGAAAAAAACACTTCTGGGCACTAAATGTTTAGCGAATAAGCACTTTTTGTTTAAAGATTCAGAACTTCACCACTTTCACTGGGCGTGACGGCACAGATGGCGTAGACCGACAGGCCAGAGTCGTAAATGATCCCATTGACGGTGAACCCGCACTCAACGTCTCGGCTATTGCATATAATAATAATGTGTGGATTAAAAAAGTTGTTTCGTTAGACGAGAATGGTGATACCCTCCGTGACGAAAGCGGAGAAATTATCTATGAAGAGGAAGAAGTTCCCATCTATATCAAAGAGAATGGCGACACGCTAAAGAATGGCGACAGCTATGAGAATGCCATCACCGACTGGCAGACGCAGTTCTTCGTGACAGTTCCCCGCAAGTTCACGACAGGACAGCAGTATAAGCTCGTAATCTGGGCGCGTGCCGACAAGCCTGCCTCTATCGATACGCAGGCTCACACCATGCCGGGCAGCTATGTGCATTGGAATTTCTGTGGCTCACTCGACCTGACAGAAGACTGGCAGTGCTTTGAGTTTGGCACTGACGAGGATAATCCCGCAACGATTGCCAGCGAGGCTAACGGTTGTCAGACCATTGCCTTCAACTGCAATAAATATAAGGATGAAGACAACCAGTACTATTTCCGCTTTGAGGAGTCCTCGTTCAATACTGCCGACATAAAAGACAACGAGCGAGTTCTGGATAGTGAGAGTTTGACGATGCCTTTGGCCGCAGTAAAGGATGGTGAAACAAAAGCTGAAATCGACCTGAGTAAGGCTTTTGAGACACTCGAAGTTCAAAAGATGGGGAATCTGACTCTTAAGATTCAGACAGAGGAAACATTCTCTGATGGAGTCGACTTGACAGCAGGCGCAAACGTCGATGTAAATGGTTGGTGGACTGAATCAATGGAGAATAGCATTGGCTTGGAACAAAACGATGACACAACGACGGATGCTGTTCTTGGCCTGACTATTGTCAATGGCGGCCTTACCTTAGAGGCTGGACAGTCTGTCGATACAAAACTTGCTCTTGAGAACCAGACTGGATGGCGTTATCTCTACAATGTCTCATTCATTGACAGCGAAGTTTACTCTGGTATCGAAGACACTTCATTTGCTCCAAAGGCCAACGTTGTCTACGACCTGATGGGTCGCAAAATCTCGAAGGCTGTTAAGGGTCTTTACATCGTGAACGGAAAGAAATATTTCGTCAAATAATATGAAATAAGTCATTCTTCCTTATATATAATAAGGTGTAAGAATGTGAAATAGGTGGCAAAGGTACATTTTTAATGAATTCTTCAAAAAAACTTCGAAAAAGTTTTTGAGTATTCCTTAAAAGTTGTACCTTTGCATCCGCTAAACGGGTCTGTTGCCTGTGATGCATATAGGACAGAGTTC
>CAJONO010000091.1 GCA_905235905.1 uncultured Prevotella sp. | reverse complement strand
TGCCAACAACCTGGCTCACGAGAAGGGCTACGCCTGCGAGTTCTATCTCGACGCCAAGGAGAAGAAATACATGGACGAGTGTGGTGCCGCCAACTTCTTCGGCATCAAGGACAACACCTACGTCACGCCGAAGTCGACCTCTATTTTGCCCTCCATCACCAACAAGTCGCTGATGCAGGTGGCCGAAGACCTCGGACTGAAGGTGGAGCGCCGTCCCATTCCCGAAGAGGAACTGGAAACCTTCGAAGAGGCTGGTGCCTGCGGAACCGCCGCCGTCATCTCGCCTATCAGCTATATCGACGACCTCGACACGGGCAAGCGCTACTCGTTTGGCGACAAGCCAGGTCCTATCTCGAAGAAACTCTTCGACACGCTGCGTGGAATACAGTACGGCGAGATAGAGGATAAACACGGTTGGACGACCGTTGTAATCGACTAATTTCCAGAACATTACAGATTAGGTCGTGGTTAATACCGAATTAGGCTGCAATTGAGCATCAATTGCAGCCTAATTCAGTATCTGTTGCGATGTAATTCAGCCTTGTTGTCTTTTGCTTTTGCTTGGAACCGTGCGCCTGACAGGACTCGAACCTGCACGTCGTGAGACACTAGATCCTAAGTCTAGCGCGTCTACCAATTCCGCCACAGGCGCTCTTCAGCCAAGAGGAAGACTTTTGTGGCTGCAAAGGTAGTGTTTTTTCTTCAAATAATTGCATTTTTGTCGGGAAAAAACACTGCCGCCGCTTTTTTTTGATGGTTTTTGATGGCTTTTGGCTTTCGTCCAACCGTTTGAAGGTCTATTCCAACCGTTTGAATGTCTGATAGCCTCATTCAGCTAATAGTCTGCGGGCAAACTCGATCATCGTGTCTTTTCCCTTTGCAAAATCTTCCTCGAGCATCATGACACGATAATCGGGCTCGATACCAAACTCGATAGACTGTCCTTGCGCATTAAAAGTGGGCACGGCCGAGAAACGCACCACCCATCCGTTGGGCAGCGAGGCGGAGAAGGGCAGTCCGCCGCCACCGCCCGTGTGGTCGCCCACAAGAAGAACGCCCGGCAAGGTCTGCATGTACATGGCAAACTCGTTGGCGGCGCTGAACACGTGGCGGTTGGTGAGCACACAGACGGGCTTGTGCCACCGCAGGTTGCTCGAAGGCTCAAGATAGTGAGGCTCGGGCGAGGAAAAGTCGGCATGGCCGGCTCCCGTCTTGTGTTTCAGGTAGCCCACAAGTGTCTTCTCCTGGCAGAAGCGGGCTGCCAGCAGCTCGGCATTGGTCAGGTCGCCGCCGCCATTGTTTCGGATGTCGACGATAATGCCCTGACAGAGAGCCATGTGGAGCAGTACCTCGTCGAGATTGCCTTCGCCGATGCCATCGGAGAACGACTCGTAGCGTATGTAGCCGATGTTGTCGTCGAAGATGCGGTATTGCAAGCCGGAGGCAATCTTGTAGTCGGTGCCCATGTAGCGGCGCAGAAGGGTGTCGGAGAAGTTGGCAGGATAGTTCTCGTACCACGACCAGTTGCGGGCAAAGTCGTGGGCTGCCGTCAGGTTCACGTGGCCGTCGCGCAGCTCCGAGAGCATGTCGGCCAGCACCTCGAAGAGCTGGGCCTTGGTCATCTTGCCATCGATTCTCACCTGGTATTTCTCATGTATCTGCTGCCAGTCTACGCCTAACACCTGCTGTTTCTCCTCGAAGAAGCAGTAGTGCTCGTCCATGATTTTCCAGAGGGCCTCAAAGTTTCCTTGGGGCGTGTTGTCGAGTTCGTCTTCATTGACGCAGGCGGCGCAAAAGAACAAGAGGCAAACCGCCCCTAAAAGGCTTGCCATGATTCTGTGTGGTGTTCGTCCTGCTTTTGTGTTCGGCATATTGTTAAAAAAATCTTGTGGTTTCTTACTCATTGGCATAATGCACCCACGAAAGCCTTTTCACCAGCCCCAGCATCACGCTGTGTGTACGGACGTGCTGTTTCAGGCCGTTGACCTTGGCCTGCTGATAGTCGCCAAGGTAGCCCAGCGTGAGTGTCAGGGTGGGCTTCAGCCTGTAGCGCACGGTGAGCTGCTGACGGAAGGTGGGCGATGATACGAAGGTGGTAGGCACCACATTGTGGTCGTAGTTGCCAAGGACAAACATCTCGTAGTAGGACTGTCCGAAGTTGGGGCTGAACATGAGTCCCACAAGGGGGGCTTCGAACTCATAGCGCACGGACAGCCTTTGCCGCAGGAACGGCAGTCGCCAAGTGGCAATGGCAGAGGGCATGACGCTGAGCGAGAAGCGCCCTTGCGCAGGGTTGTTGGCGTTGCTGCGCATGTTGTAGAGGAACCCCAGTCCCAGATTGGCCAAGCCGCCCACCTGCAGGTGCAGGTTCCCGTCGTACAGTTTCCAGCCATAATAGCGGCCCCAGAAGAGGTTGTAGCAGCCTTCGAGCATCGACTCGTTGCCTGCCCGGTCTTTGGCTGTGGAAATATGCAGCTGGTTTTGGATGATGGTAGACCATGACGAGCCCTTGCGCTGCCGCTCGGCGATGGTGAGCAGTGTGATGGTGCTGCCGCTGAAGCGCTCGGGGGTGAGGTAGGTGTCGAGAATGCTGGCACCGCCCCATCCCGCCTGATAGCTCTGCGTACTGACGTATGGGCTTGCAAACTGCTGCTCCTGGGCATGGAGCATCGGGGGAAGGCTGAGAAAGAGGACAAGGACAAGTCTATTCTTCATCGGGGAAAAGTCTGAGCTGTCCGGTTAGTTCGTCGATAATCTGCTGCTGGCTTTTGCCGGCATCAGGGTCTTCGTCGAAGGGGTATTTGTTAGGATTGTCGTCGGACACAGCCGTACCGTGGGGGGCAGGAGAGTCGTCGGTCGGGTCGTCGGCTGCGGAATCTTCCTCTTCGGGTTCCTCAGGGAATCGGGTGGGGGGCAGCTCCTCGATGCTTTCAATCTGCCAGGTGGAGAGGCGCTTGCCCTTGGCCTTGAAGCCTTTCACGGTGATGAACTGCTCGGCATCGATTTCTTCCGAGCCTCGGTATTCGTCGGCACCGCCATAGGTCAGCTTGATGAGCGGATAGGCCACGTCGGTGAGCAGTACCATCTTCGACTGCAGGTTGTCGCCGAGGAAGTTCTGCTTGCGTTTCGATGCCTCCATCTGGAAGCGTTTCAGATATGGATAGTCTTGGTTGTCGGCATCGAAGAGCACACATGTCCACACTTTGTCGGCATCGAACTTCTCAATGCGCAGGATGTTCTCCTCAAAATGATTGTTGGCATCGAAGCTGCTCAGGTAGAAATCACCGTTCTGCAGAATAACGAGAATCTGGTCGCTGTCGAGGAACTCGCCCAGCAACCGACCGTGGTCGTCGTAGTTCAGGCGGTTCACGTCGGGGTCGTACCACACCTTGCGCCCGCCCAAGGTTGAATGGCCGTGACTCTTCAGGCTGACCTTGCTGACGGCCAGTTTGGTGAGTAAGTTGCCTTTCGAAGTGCGTCCCTTGATGTCGATATGGGCAAAGGACCGCTCGAAGAATATCTTCATGCGCGGATGGGCCACAAGCACCGAGGGGTCGAGCGTCACCTTGATGACTTCGGCCTCGCCGTTCGGGTTGGCCGTAAAGTACATTACCTTCGAACCTGGCGTGCCTAATGTAAGGTCGTTCTCGCGGTCGCGGCTGATGCCGGTGATGTTGAAACGCTTCATGTAGCAGGTGCCTTTCTTGCCGTCGCGGTACACTACATTGTAGATGGTGCGCTTGTCGTTCTTCTTGAATACGCCTAACCATAGCACGTTCTTGCCTACAAACAGTTTCTCGGCCACGCGCACTACCTTATATTTGCCGTCCTTGTAGAAGATGATGATGTCGTCGATGTCGGAGCAGTTGCACACGAACTCGTCCTTCTTCAGGCCCGTGCCTATGAAACCTTCCTGACGGTTGATGTAGAGTTTCTGGTTGGCCTCGACCACCTTCGTGGCCTCGATGGTGTCGAAGTTGCGTATCTCCGTGAGTCGCGGATGCTCCTTGCCATACTTGTCCTTCAGGAACTGGAACCATGAGGCGGTCACTTCTACAAGGTTCTCCAGATCGCGGTCTATCTGCTCAATCTCGGCCTTGATGCGGGCCATGAGCTCGTCGGCCTTCTCTTTGTTGAACTTCAGGATGCGCTGCATCTTGATTTCCAACAGGCGCAGAATGTCGTCCTTCGTTACCTCGCGCACTAACTGCGGATAGTAGGGTGTCAAGCGGTCGTCGATATGCTCGCACACCTTGTCGACGTTGGGGGCCTCTTCAAACTTCTTGTCCTTGTAGATGCGCTCTTCGATGAAGATTTTCTCTAACGAACAGAAGTGGTACTGCTCCAGCAGCTCGTTCCTTCGAATCTCCAGTTCCTGACGGATGAGGCCTTTGGTGCGGTCGACTGAGTGGCGCAGTACGTCGCTCACGGTGAGGAACTGTGGCTTGTCGTCGCTGATGACGCAACAGTTGGGCGAGATGTTGATTTCGCAGTCGGTGAAGGCGTAGAGCGCGTCGAGCGTCTTATCGCTCGATACGCCCGGTGCCAGATGCACCAGAATCTCCACCTGTGCTGAGGTGAGGTCGTCTACGCGGCGCGCCTTGATTTTCCCCTTCTCGATGGCCTTGGTGATGCTTTCACAGACGGTGGAGACGGTTTTCGAGAACGGCAGGTCGCGAATGACGAGCGTCTTCTGGTCGAGTTTCTCGATTTTCGCACGTACCTTCAGCACACCGCCGCGCTGGCCGTCGTTATATTTGCTGACGTCGATGCTGCCGCCCGTCTGGAAGTCGGGATAGAGATGGAACTCCTCGCCGTGCAGATAGCTGATGGCGGCATCGCAAATCTCACAGAAGTTATGGGGCAGAATTTTCGACGAGAGGCCTACGGCAATGCCTTCTGCTCCCTGGGCCAGCAACAGCGGATACTTCACGGGCAGGGTGATGGGTTCCTTGTTGCGGCCGTCGTAGGAGAGCTGCCAGTCGGTGGTCTTCGGATTGAAGACGGTGTCGAGGGCGAACTTCGACAGGCGGGCCTCGATGTATCGCGGTGCAGCGGCGCGGTCGCCGGTGAGTATGTTTCCCCAGTTGCCCTGTGTGTCGATGAGCAGGTCTTTCTGTCCTAACTGCACCAGGGCATCGCCGATGGAGGCATCGCCATGGGGGTGGAACTGCATGGTGTGGCCCACAATGTTGGCCACCTTGTTATAGCGGCCGTCGTCCATGCGCTTCATCGAGTGCAGGATGCGGCGCTGCACGGGTTTCAGACCGTCCTCGATGTGGGGCACGGCCCGCTCAAGTATCACGTATGAGGCATAGTCGAGGAACCAATTCTGGTACATGCCGCTCAGATGGTGAACGGCCGATGCGTCGAATCGGTTCACGGGTTTATAATCGGAATGGCCCTCGGCAAGGGCTTCGCTTTCCTCTTTTTGCTCTTCTCTTTCCTCTAAGATGTCGTCTCTGATTTCGTCGTCCATTGATTGCAGGTTTTCAGTTTAGCCGCAAAGATACAAAAAAAGACTGAGAAACAAACGAAATTTCAGAAGATTAACGCTCTTTTCTGCTTTTCGAGGCGTTTTTTCCAGAAGCTACCGCTCGTCAAGGCCGTAGCTGATGCGTTTTTCCTGTATGGTCTGGGCTTTTGCCTCGGATGCCTCGGAAAGGCTGCCTTTCAGGTATTGCTCCATAAGCAGGCCGCCGATGGGTACGCCATAGGTGGCTCCCCAGCCGCCGTTCTCCACATAGACGGCGACGGCAATCTTTGGGTCGCTCATGGGCGCAAAGCCCATAAACACCGAGTGGTCGTGTCCGCGGTTCTGGGCGGTGCCCGTCTTGCCGCAGGCCTCGAAGTCGTAGCGCGACAGCTCGTGGCAGGTGCCTCCGAGTGCCGAGGCTCGCATGCCCTGCACCACATAGTCGTAGGCCTCGCGAGTGGCTTTGGTGTAATGGCGCGAGGAGTAGGTGGTGTCGAGTGGCTCGCCCTCGACTTTCTTTACCACATGGGGAATGATGTAGTAGCCGCGGTTGGCAATGGTGGCGGCAAGGTTGGCAATCTGCAGGGGGGTGAGCAGCACCTCGCCCTGGCCGATGGAGATGGAAATGACGGTCAGTCCGTTCCACGACCCTTTATAGGCCTTGTCGTAGAACTGTGCATTGGGAATGAGGCCGCGCTTCTCGCCTGGCAAGTCGAGTCCCAACTTGTAGCCGAAACCCATGCTGACCATGTAGTCGCGCCAGGTGTTCATGGCGTTCTGCACGGAGCCGTATTTCTTGTTGCCTATCATGTAATAGAGTCCCCAGCAGAAGAAACCGTTGCAGGATGTAGACAAGGCCGGCACCAATGGGAGTGGCGAGCCATGGCCGTGGCAGCCTACGCGCAGCCCCTTGAACACAAAGCCGTGATAGCAAGGGAAGGGTGTCTGCGGAGTGATGATGCCCTCGCTCAGGAAGGTGAGGCCCTGCGAGGTCTTAAAGGTGGAGCCAGGAGGATAGAGGCCCATGATGCTTCGGTTGAGCAGGGGCTTCCAGGCATCACGGCTCAGTTCTCGGTGGCTCTTCGACCGCTTGCGCCCTACCATGATGCGGGGGTCGTAGGTGGGGGAGGATACCATGCAGAGCACCTCGCCCGTCTGCGGCTCGATGGCTACGATGGCTCCGATTTTGCCCTCAAGCAGGCGTTCGCCCAAAGCCTGCAGCTTGTAGTCGATGCCTAAGGTGAGGTTCTTGCCTGGCACAGGACGGCGGTCGAGTGCCCCATCCTGATAGCTGCCCTTGATGCGGCCGTGGGCATCGCGCAGCAGAATCTGAACGCCCTTCTCGCCTCGCAACTGGCGCTCGTAGGAGCGTTCAACGCCCATCTTTCCGATGTAGTCGCCAGGCTGATAATAGTCGTCTTCCTCAATGTCGGCAGGCGATACCTCGGCCACGTCGCCCAGCACATGGGCTGCGTAGGGGAACTGGTACTGGCGAATGCTGCGCCGCTGCACGTAGAAGCCGGGGAAGCGGTACATCTTTTCCTGAAAGATGGAGAAGTCTTTGTCGCTGAGCTGGCTCATGAACAGTTGCTCGGTGAAGCGCGAATAGCCAGGGTTCTTGGAGCGGTCCTTGATGGTGTTCATGCGCCGGTCGAACTCTTCGCGGCTGATGCCCAGTGTCTGGCAGAATTCGAGTGTGTCAAGATGATTGCGTGCCTCGTTCACAACCACCATGATATCGTAGGACGGCTGGTTGAATACAAGCAACTGGCCGTTGCGGTCGCGGATAACGCCACGTGAGGGGAAGTCGACCTTTTTCAGGAACGCGTTCGAGTCGGCGCTCTTCTTGTAGTCTTCGCTGGTAATCTGGAGGGTGAACAGCCGGACGATGTAAATGGCAACGATGAGAATGGCTACGCCTCCAATCACGTATTTCCGGTTCACCAACTCGTAGTCTTTCGTGTCTTTACCCATAGAACGGCCTCCTTAGCTGCTTGACGGTTATTTTTTCCAGCTTTCAAGTGCAACAATAATCAACATGGTAAGCAGCGAGCTGCCGCCCACGCACGACAGCCAATAGGACCAGTTGAAGTAGTTGAAGGCTTCGAGCGAAAAGAAGACAAGACAATAGAGTGACACAAGAATCAGGGCAAACACAAGAAACTTGCCCCAGCCGAGCGTCGTGGTCGACGGGCGGAGATTCTCCTCGGCGTCGCGGGGAATGAACAGTTCAAGCACCGTGGGCTGTAGGAAAGCCAACAGGGTCATGGATGTTGATGCCACGCCAGGGGTATTGGCAAACATGTCGGTACAGAAGCCGAGGGCAAAACCCCATAGCAACGATGCCCAGCGAGGGAAACCGTATGGGAACTTGAGGGCGAAATAGACGTAGACCAACGGCATGGCGCAACCGAACAGCTGGATGCGGTTGAAAACCAGTGCCTGGGCCAGGCAGAGGAACAGAAACAGCAGGCATCGTTTCAGGAAGTCTATCGTCATATCATTCTTTCTTGTTGGGCATCAGCATGAGCGAGTCGCGGGCGGCCTCCTGCAGGCGAATGCGCTCGGCCATGCCTTTGTCGCAAATAACACACACATCGCGCAGACAGGAGAAATCGGTCGACAGGTGTACCTGCAACAGGTAGGACAGACCGTCGCTCGAATTGAAGATCTTCTCTATGCGCCCCACCGACACACCTCGTGGGAAAATGCTGGAGTAGCCGCTCGTCTCAATCCAGTCGCCCTTCTTGAACTTGGCATGTCGTGGCACGTCTTCAACAAATGCGCGGGTAGGGTCGCCCCCTTTCCACGTGAGATAGCCGAAATAGTCGTTGCCGCGGATGGAACAGCTGATGCGCGAACGGTTGTTGAGTGCCGAGATGACAACCGAATAGTGGTCGCGCACCAGATAGACCACTCCCACCACGCCGTTGCCGCAGGCCACGCCCATGTCGGTCTCAACGCCGTCGAGCCTTCCCTTGTCGATGGTAATCAGGTTGGCTGGCAGGGCGACGGAGTTTGACACCACCTTGGCAGGAATCAGCTGAAACTGTGAGAGCGTGTCGTATTCCTGCCTCTCTAATTCTGTCGTCTCATGAGTCAGGTCGGCACACTTTCGCCGCCATCGTTCCAGTTCCTGTTCAAGGAAGATGTTGCGCTCGGTGAGCAGTTGGTTGTTGTGCGTCAGCGAAAAGAAATGCTCTACTTCGGCCTGCCATCCGTAGATGGTGCCAGCAACCATATTGGCCGATGACACCCACACGCTGTTCTGATAGCTGTTGTAGCCGAACAGCATGACCACACTGACCGCTTCAAGAATCGAGAAGAGGAACCAGTGATAGTACTTGACAAGGAAGGCAAGGAGGTTCTGCATTAACGCATCAGGAACGAGAAGCGGTCAACATTCTTCAGGGCGATGCCGGCACCCTTGGCCACCGAGTGGAGAGGATCCTCGGGCACGTGGAAGGGAATGTTTATCTTGTCCTGCAAGCGCTTGTCGAGGCCACGAAGCAGGGCACCTCCACCTGAGAGGTAGATACCGTTCTTCACAATGTCGGCATAGAGTTCGGGCGGTGTGTGCTCAAGGGCAGAGAGAACGGCGTTCTCGATCTTGGCCACGGTCTTGTCGAGACAGTGGGCTATCTCCTGATAGCACACGGGCACCTCCATAGGCAGGGCCGTAATGCGGTTCGGACCGTGTACGATGTAGTCCTCAGGAGCTTCGTCGCCCAGGTCGGTCAGGGCCGAGCCTACGGCAATCTTGATGCGCTCGGCCATGCGCTCCGACACTTTTACGTTGTGCTGGCGGCTCATGTACTCGCGAATGTCGTCGGTCAGGTCGTCGCCAGCCGTGCGGATGCTGTTGTTGCTCACAATGCCGCCTAAGGAGATGACGGCAATCTCGGTAGAGCCGCCACCGATGTCGACAATCATGTTGCCCTCGGGGGCCTCAACGTCGATGCCAATGCCTATAGCGGCAGCCATCGGCTCGAAGATAAGATAGACGTCGCGGCCGTCGGCATGCTCGGCAGAGTCGCGCACGGCACGAAGCTCCACCTCGGTCGAGCCCGACGGAACGCCAATCACCATGCGCAGTGACGGTGAGAAGAAATGACGACCCGAATGAACCATCTTGATGAGGCCGCGCATCATCTGCTCGCAGGCAGAGAAGTCGGCTATCACACCGTCGCGCAGCGGACGTATGGTGCGTATGTTGTCGTGAGTCTTCTCATACATCATCTTCGCCTCGTTGCCTACGGCAATCATTTTGTCGGTGCGGCGGTCGAGTGCCACAACCGAAGGTTCGTCGACAACGATCTTGTCGTTGCTGATGATAATCGTATTTGCTGTGCCAAGGTCCATGGCCAGCTCTTGTCTGAAACTGAAAAATCCCATTTCTTGTTGAGTGTTGAATGTTAAGAGTTGAGTGACTTTAGCTCAAGCGCGATGAGAGTAGTGTGTCGAAAGACCTTTGCCTTTTGACGGACAACAGACAAAAGTCTCTCAACACTCAACTCTCAACCTATAAACCAATTATGTATCGCTGTATCGTAGTGTGAGCTCACGCCGAAGGCGCGGGCTGCAAACATCTTGCGCTGTTCTATCGTGGTCTCTGCGCCTTGCTTGTTCAGAATGTCGAGCAGCACCGAATATTCGGCTTTCGAGGGTACGATGACCACGTCTTTGAAGTTCTTTGCACCGGCGCGGATAAGCGAAATGCCGCCAATGTCAATCTTCTCGATGATGTCCGGTTCCGAAGCCCCGCTGGCCACGGTCTGCTCAAACGGATAGAGGTCTACGATTACTAAGTCAATCTCTGGTATATCGTACTGCTTCATCTGCTCACGGTCGCCCTCATTGTCGCGGCGGGCCAGGATGCCGCCGAACACTTTCGGGTGTAATGTCTTTACGCGGCCACCCAGAATCGAGGGGTAGGTGGTCACCTCTTCTACCTTTTGGCACTCATAGCCCAGCGATTCGATAAACGTCTGTGTGCCACCTGTCGACAGGAACTTCACGCCTTCTTCGTTCAGCTTCTTCAGCAGTTCGTCGAGGCCGTCCTTGTGGAAGACCGAAATCAGCGCGGTCTTCATCTTCTTTGCTTCAGCCATACCTATTTATATATATTATAACGTTATAATTATTACCCTAATGAGGATTTTGGGTTGCAAAGATACAAAAAACCTGTCATTCCACATCACATTCCCCAAAGTTTTTTCTCCCTCCTCCCTTTTTTCTGTTTGAAATCAATATGGTCGTTAGGCAAACCATTGTTTAATGAATAAAAACGAGTATCGTAGCCAAACGACAAAGAAATGCCAACGCTTGTTAATTTTAAACGTTAAAGACTAAAAAATATAAAAATCTTTTGCGTGATAGTGAAAATCCTTTACTTTTGCGAACAAATATTTTTAACTTTATCAAATTAAAATTACAGTAACAATGAAAAAGTATTTCTTTAGCTTAATGACCATCATGATGGTGGCATTGGCAGGCGTGAGTTTCGTGTCGTGCGGAAGCGACGATGACAACAATGGTGGGGGGGGTAATTCCTCAAGCAGCGGTTTGCAGGTGGGTGCAAACTATGGCTTCTACCACAAGAACTCATCTAATAGCTGGGAATTCTACTTCTGTAGCCACGACATGGGTTCGCCAAGCGTTCTGGGCCAGACCATTGACATGGTCATTATCGGCCTCAAAACAAATGAAGCCTTCGACAATATTCCCGTGGGTGAGTTTGAGGGATGTTTTGCCGTTGACATTGAAAAAGGAATGAAAATCAGTAATACAGGTGAGGCGACCAATGGCACATATTACGAAAGCGGTAGCCGCAGCAACACGACGGGTAAGCTGACCATTAAAAGCAATGGTGGCAACAACTATACCGTCAGCTACAGTGGGGTCAACCTGTATGCCGACGATTCCAATACGCCTGCAATTGAAAACGCATCGTTCAGCTTCACGGGTGCTATTGTAGACTATCCGTGGTACAACGAATAAACAAACTGTTTAATACTCCCCAAAACGAGCCGCGTACTTTCTGTCATGGAAGTTCGCGGCTTCTTCGTTTTTTTGACCTCCATGAGCCCTTGCTTGTTGGGGCGGTCTTCAAGTCGTGCGGCAAGAAAGAAAAGTGAAAAAAGCGAGGCTATTTGAAAAAATAACGGGCAAAGTATTCGAAGAATGGATTTTTTAGTGTAACTTTGCAAACAAATAACCACAAAAACGTAGCAGCATGAAATTATTTGACGTTTACCCGTTGTTCAATGTGAACATTGTGAAGGGGCAAGGATGTAAGGTTTGGGACAATCAAGGCCAGGAGTATCTTGACCTCTATGGCGGCCACGCCGTGATAAGCATTGGCCACTGCCACCCGCACTATGTGGAGAGGATGGGGCAGCAGTTGCAGCAGTTGGGGTTCTACTCGAACTCCGTCATCAACAAGCTTCAGGCCGAGCTGGCCGAGCGGCTGGGCCGTATGAGTGGCTATGAGGACTACCAGCTGTTTCTGGTGAACAGCGGAGCCGAGGCCAACGAGAACGCGCTGAAGCTGTCGTCGTTCTACAACGGAAACAGCCGTGTGCTATCCTGTGAGAAGGCTTTTCATGGCCGCACTTCGCTGGCTGTCGAGGTGACGAACAACCCGAAGATCGTGGCCCCCATCAACGACAACCACCATGTGCGCTTCCTGCCGCTGAACGATTTGGAACCGTGGGTGCGCGAGCTGTCACGCGGGGGCATCACCGCCGTCATCCTGGAGTGCATTCAGGGCGTGGGCGGCATACAGATGGCTACGCCAGAGTTTGCACAGAAGCTGGCCTACGCTGCCAAGCGCTACAAGGCAACGCTCATTTGCGACGAGATACAGTGTGGCTACGGTCGTACAGGCAAATTCTTTGCCCATCAGTGGCTCGACATCAAGCCCGACATCATCACCGTGGCCAAGGGCATAGGCAACGGATTCCCCATGAGTGCCGTGCTCATCAGCCCGGAGTTCAAGCCTGTCTACGGGCAGCTGGGCACCACCTTCGGCGGCAACCACCTGGCCTGCTCGGCAGCACTGGCCGTGCTCGACGTGATGGAGCAGGAGAACCTCGTGGAGAATGCCCGCATAGTGGGCGACTACCTGATGGAGAAACTCAAGGGACTCAACCACCCGAAGATTAAGGAGGTGCGCGGACGAGGTCTCATGATAGGCATCGAGCTGACCGAAGACCAGAAGCCTGTGCGCGAACGGCTGGTCTACGAGCAGCATGTGTTTACTGGCTGTTCCGGACAGAACCTGCTGCGACTGTTGCCGCCGCTGACGTTCAGCAAGGAACTGGCCGACGAGTTTGTGGAGAGACTGCTGAAAGCTTTGTAGACGATAGACTACAGGAAATTGACTACAGACAACAGATAAAGAAAATAGGAACAATGAAGATTACAATGATTGGAGCTGGTGCCATGGGTGGTGCCACCGTCGAAGGCCTCGTTAAAGGACAGACCTTCCGCAATGAAGATATTACCGTGAGCGACCCCGTGCAGGCCGTTCTCGAGAAGTTTGCCAAGCTGGGTGTCGGCACGACAACCGATAATCTGGCAGCTGCCCGCAGTGCCGATATTGTCTGTGTGGTGGTGAAGCCCTGGTTGGTAGAGAGTGTTCTGAAGGGCATCGCTCCGGCACTGACCCCAGAGAAGGTCTTGATTGTCATTGCCGCCGGCGTTCCCTCGGCAAAGATTCGGGAGTGGACGGGCATCGACATGCCGCTGTTCCTCTGCATCCCTAACATCGCCATTGCCCAGATGGCCTCGATGACGTTCCTCGTTCCGTGTGGTGCTGTGCCACAGCACCAAATAGAAAGGGTGAAGGCCATCTTCGACGAGATGGGGTCGACGCTCATCACCGACGAGCAGCACTTAGCCGCAGGCACTACCCTTGCCTCCTGCGGCATTGCCTACGCCATGCGCTACCTCCGCGCTGCTTCAGAGGGTGGCGTGGAGCTTGGCTTCAAAGCCGATCAGGCGAAGGACATCGTCATGCAGACCATGCTGGGAGCTGTGAAGCTGCTGGAGGCCAGCGGCCTGCATCCTGAGGCTGCCATCGACTTGGTGACCACGCCGGGCGGCGTAACCATCAAGGGTCTGAACGAAATGGAGCATGCTGGCTTCACCTCGGCGGTTATCCGTGGCCTGAAAGCTGGCATGAACAAGAATTAGGCTGACATTGGGGTTTCTTGCCGTTTTTATGCAGCTTCTTTCCGAACCTACTTGAATTAGGTCATAATTCAGCCTGAATTGTTGGCTAATCGGTGCTGAATTATGACCTAATTCATGCTCAATTGCAACGTAATTCAACCTTGTTTGCAACGTCTTGATTTTCAGGCTGTTGCAAAAGAGACCGTCCTTGCATAAATATTCGTTTATGCAAGGACGGGAAAAGAGGGATGCTACCCACGGACTATTGCAGCAGAATGGCCTTTGCCGTCTGGTTGTCCATGCCGGGCATGGTCATGCCTACGCGGGCTCCGATATAGGTGGGGTCGCAGACTATGTAGCGCTCGTTGCCCAGTACCACATAGTCGCCTTGCACCGCGTCGCTGTTGAAACGGACGGCCATGGCCAGATGGCCGGGATAGTAGATGAGCACACACTTCAGTCCGAGCAGGTCGCGCACCAACCGCGAGAGCAGAATGCTTCGGTCTTCGCAGTCGCAGTAGGGATAGTAGAGCGTCTCTTCAGGGAAGAAGGCGCGGTCGCCTCCCCACACTTTGTCGTCGTACTCATAGACGAAGGCCGTCTGCACCCAGTTGAGCAGGCGCTCCATGGCATCGAGCTCGTTGAGGCCACTTATTTTCTTGCGCAGCTGTGCCACGAGTGTATTGCTGATGTTGGCATCGAACGGCACGTTGGCATACATGGCCCAGCGCGACATGAGGTCGTTGCCAATCATCGACGTGGGGTAGTGCTCGTAGAAGTCCAGCAGGTTCTTGTTCACGTCGGCAGTCACATCCATGTCGGCATAGCGCCTCGACTTCAGTTCGCGGGCGCTTGTACGCTCTTCGGCGAGTAGCATGGGCTGGGGAATGAAGAGCGACATGGACTGCTCTTCGGGATAGTTCACCTCGCATATCTTCAGGTGGTCTGCGTCTTCGCCATAGACGTAGAAGTCTGTGCCGTTGAGGGTGTAGTAGCCCCGACCGTAAATCATGTGCTCGGTGGCATAGAGCATGTAGAGGCGGTCGCCACTTGTGGCTAAGCGTATGCGGTAGCCCGACTGCTGTGCCAGGTAGGCCATGAGCAGCGTGGCCTCGTTGGGTGTGGAGAAACAGGCTTTCGACAGTGCCTCGAGCAGGTTCATGTAGGCCCAGTCGCTCAGCTGGTGGCGCACTCGGATTTCCAGGCAGTCGCGAATGGTGTTGTTGAAATCGGCACTGGCCAACTGCTCGTAGACGTCGGCAATGGTGTTTTCAGACAAATCGTCAAGCTGGAACTGCTCCTTGCCGTTGAAACGCACACGGAGGGGTGTGCCGAAAAGCGTGAAGTCGACATATTCGACCGTCTCTTGTTCCTGCTCCTTGATGGGCTGTATGGGCTTGGGCTGCGGCTTGATGTCGGGCATGACGATAGGCTCGCCCTCAATCTTGACGGGTACGCCCTGAATGGGTTTCAGGTCGAGCTTCTCTTGTTCCTCCTCGGGGATGACGACGGGCTTCACCTCTTTCTCATGTGGTTTCGGGCGGGGTGGCTCGGCACCAAACTCTGCCCAGGCCTTGCGCACGAACTCGGCATACTTGCGAATGGCTTCCTGACGGAACTTCTCGTACTTGGCGTGGGCTTCCTGACGGAACTTGTCGAACTGGGCATGGAAGGGATCTTTGGCCACGGCCACTTCGCGTGTTACGGTGGCGGGGTCGCTGTAGCGGCGCGAAGTCATCTCGCCATTGCTTCTCACCCGGTCTTTCAGATAAGTCAGATACTCTATCGTGAGGTCCATCACCGTGTTCTGGCGGTCGCCGAGCATGTTGGCCAGCGATGTCTTGCCGGGAGCTTTCAGCGTAATCTTCTTCTTCTCCTGCTCGTTGAGCAGTTCCACCTGTGCCTTATAGGGCAGGTTGATGACGCTCAGCAGGCCGAGTTCTTCACGCAACCGCAGGTCGTGCTTTCTGCCGCCGTCGTTCTCGACAGTCACTTTGCCCGTGACGCTTAGCACCACGTACTTTTGGGCACTGGCACCGACAAGCAGTGCCGCCATAAGGAGAAAGGTCAAAAATAATCGTTTCATAAAGTAGATGGAGTTTCTCCGGCGTCTGCACCTTCCGTGGCAGACATCGTTTCTTGGTTTATTTCTGTTAAGGGTTGTTGCTCGAGCTTCTCTTCCTTCTCTGCCGGCTTTCGCTTGCGCTCGAAGTAGTTGGTGGTGAGGATGGCAAACTCGTTGGCACCGTAGAGGAAGGGTATGGCCGCAAGGGCCCAGCCCAGGTTGAGGCTGATGCTGGTCTTGGTGAACATGATGAAGGCTGCGCCCACGAGAATGGCGGTCCAGAAGAAGAGCAAGATACCGATGACGAAGGTGGTGGTGAGGAAGAACACCACAAACTCTGACTTGAACGACCGTGCCCACTTCAGGTAAGCCTGGCGGCCAATGCGGGTGACAAGCACTATGAGGAACGACAGGATGATGGTGGCCGTGGTAGAGGGTGTGCGTACCTCGGTCTGCTCGAGCATGGTCTGAATGGTGTAGGCCAGCAGTTCGATGCCGGCAATCTCGCCGATGGGGGTGTAGTGCATGTCGGCCAGCTCGTGGGTGGCACCGTAGAGCACGATATGGTCTTCTATCCAGTCACGGTGATAGGCAATAGAGTCGTAAGGCACCACGCGAAACACCTTGGGGCTGAAGTTGATGTTGACATCGTCGGTGATGTTCCCTTCAAACTGGCCGTCGGTGTAGCGCATAATCACTTCGGCGACAAGGGCATTTCGTGGCTCGCCACATACTTTCCTGTTCAGGTTCGCCTTGCGCTTCAGTCCGCCGTAGAGCACTCGCTCATAGTTGGTGAAACCCTCGCTGATCTTTACCGAGTCGTCTGGGTCGATGAAGAATGAGTGGATTTCGGTGGCATAGCCCGTGCTCGTGTCCTTCCAGTCGCGCAGTCGGTAGGAAAAGACCGTATTGTCCCACTGACGGGCCGAGCGGGTGATGCGCATGTCGCCCATCTCGTCCTTATAGCCCTCAAACACGATGTCAACGCCCACGACCTTCGGGTTGAATGCTTCTATCTGGTCGAGCATCTCGGCCAGCTGGTAGCGGTCTTGTATGTCGGTCATGTCGACAATGGTAACAATCCTGCTCGTGTCGGGGGTCTCATAGTCCTGCAACACATGGTAGTAGATGTCCGTGACCGAGAACCCCTTCATGGTCTGTGCCACAGGATTGAGTACCGACAGGTTCAGTGCCAACATTGCCAGCAGGCCCAATGCCAAGAAGGCATAGACCACTACCAGGCAGTGGACAAGCATGGTGCGTTTGAAGTTCACTGTATTCAACTCCGATTAGAATTGCATGTCACGCCATTCTTCGGCAAGGCTCTCAGAAGGATTGGTGGCAGGTGTCTGCTTCTTGCGCAGCTTCAGCTCTAATGCTTTCTTCGATACCTGAAGCTTGATGTTGTCTGAAAGGTCGCCATAGGCAATGTAGCCCCCTGACTGCTGCAGCTCTTTGAGCAGGTAGTAGGTGAAGAGGCCGTGCCCTTCCTCGGCAAAGCCCTGTGCGGTCTCGTTGCCCTGGGCGGCCGAGAACACCACCAGGTTGCCACCGCCGACAGCCGTTTCCTCGGCTTCGATTTCCACGCCGCGGTCGCCTTTCTCTACACCGTTGTTGTCACGGTTCACGCCGCTGAAGCAAGCATCGAGGAACACCGATGTCTGGCTGAAAGCCAGGTCGCCCAGCTTGTCGTAGAACTCGTCGAGGGCAATGCCGCGCTTGGGGTTGCTGCCACGAACGTCGGTGGGCAGCAGATAGGCCTTGTTCTTGTTCTTGACATCGGGCACACCGTGGCCGGCATAATAGACGATGAGCTTCTTGTTCTCGCGCTCGGAAATGGTCGACACCCAGTCTTGCAGCTCTTCCTCGAGAATCATCTGCTTGGTGGCATCCTCGACAATGTGGATGTTCTCAACGGGCAGGCCCAGCGTCTTCTTGCAATAGTCGGCAAACACACGGGCATCGTGGATGGCGTAGGGAACGTCGCTCACGAAGCGGTAGTTCTGGTTGCCAATGACCAGGGCGTAGGTGTTGTTGCGGGTGTAGGAGCTCAGGGGGATGGTCTTGTCGACATCGCTCGTGGCGTAGTCGTAATCCTCACTAACTGCGGCCTTGTTCTTGCCCGACACCTTCTCGACGGCAGAACGGGCGAAGCCATACTCCCTGCAGTTGCCTGCGTTGACGTAGGACGGTATGCGGCGAATCTCACGGTCGTAGAGCTTGTGGCGTATCTGACCGTTGACCATTACTTCGCAGGCAAACACCTTGTTGCCCAGAATGGTGGTGGCACCCACCTCGACCGACTGCAGATTGTCGCAGCCCACGTAAGCCTGGTCGCCCACGCGGCAACGGTCGGGCAGCTTCACTGAAGGCAAGTTGCTGCAGTTGGCAAAGGCGATGGGGCCGATGTTGGTCAGTCCAACGGGCAGCGAGATGGTCTTCAGGCGGCTGCAGTTCATGAAGGCACCCCAGCCAATGTCGACCATGTCGACGCTTTCGAACAGCACTTCCTGCAGGCTGCTACAGTTGGCAAAGGCACACGAGCCGATACGGGTGATGCCGGAGCCAATCTGCACACGGCGCACGTTGAGCTTCTTCTTTACCCAGGGGGCAATGTTCTTCGTTACGTCATAGTCGGGTATTTCAACGGTGAAACCCCTCTTGCTCTCGTTGGTGATGAGCAGCGTGAAGCCGTCGAACGACCACTTGCCCTCGGCACCGCATTTGCCCTCGGCCTGTGGCATGGTCGACTGGGCCATAGCTTCTGGCATGCATGCAATAGCCAGCAGCAACATTAGGATATATCTTTTCATAGTCTGATGATATTATATAGTTGTTATTAGAATCTGAACTGGAAATAGATACGATTGAGAGAGGTCTTGAACTTGTATTCGTCATTGCCGAAGGAGCTTGGCAGAATCGACGTGTACTTTACCGAGGCGTTACGGCTCTCGTAGCCGAAGCCTATGAGGCGCCAGCTGATGTTGAAGCCGAAGCTGCTGGTCATGCCGTGGCCCCAGTCAATCTTCGTGCTCTCCTTCATCTCGTCGTGGGCATCGCCAAGATTGCCTGTGGTTGCCGTGTTTTTGTCGGCAGCCTCGTTGTTGGTCATCAGAATGCCCGACACGTGATAGCCTATGTGGTAGTAGACGTGGAACTTGATGAAATGCAGTTCGGGCACGTCGATATAGGTAAACGGTGCCAGCGTGAGCGACGGGCCGAGCGACATGCCGTAGTTGGCCTCGTACTTCTCCAGGTTCCAGGGAGTGCGGAACACAGCCTTGCTGAAACCCGAATTGGTGGAAGGTATTACGCTTCCGCTGCTCTTGTCGAACTTCTGGCTACTGTCATAGAGCTTAGCGTTCGTGCCCTTTGCCTCCTGCTCAAAGTAGTTCACGTTCAGGTCGATCCAAGTGTAGTCGATGTTGAATGTGGCCACGTTGGCAATAGGAGTTGTGTGCAGGCGATAGCTGCGACCCCATTTCAGCGACACGCCCCACTTGCTCTTGAACTCAGGCACAATACCATGGTTGTAGTCGACCCCGGTTTCAATGGTCTGGTCGGGGGTGAGGGTCATGGTCGAGTAGGAAAGGTTGAGGAACGACCTGTAGTCCCACACTTCCTGGAAGTGCTTGCCCAAGGAGTTGCGCATGGTGACGGCCTGCTGGTCACGCACAATGTCCTTCACGGTCATTATCTCAGTAGAGTCTTCCTGCCAGTCGATGTTGTCCATCTGCTCGTCCCCGTTGTTTGTCTGGGCGAAGACGGCCGATGCAAAGGCGCAGGCCATAAGAATGGTAAATTTTCTTTTCATAATATATATATTTTTAGTTTGAGAGTTGAGAGTTGAGGGTTGAGAGTTGAGAGTTGAGGGTTGAGGGTTGAGAGTTCAATTATCAGCGTTCACTATCTTCACCCAGCGCTTGTTGACAACCATTTCCTCGTCGGCCCGCTGGCATTTCAGCAGCCATTTCTGGAAGTCGCGAGTGTTGAGTTGACCAGGCCGCTTGGGGTCGTTCGACTTGTCGTTGCATTTCACGAAGGGATTGGGCGAATAGATAATGATAAGCTCGTTGTCCTCGACGGCCTGTGCGGTCTTCAGCACATAGTGAACAGCCTCCTGGTCGGTGGTCTTGTCGAAGAAAGTGTAGCTTTTCCCACCTTTGATGGGGAATTTGCCGTCGTTGTCCTTAGGGTAGGGCAGCAGGCACGATGTCTCGTCATGGCCTTCAAGCAGGTAGACGGCCACATAGCCGTCGGCCGGGGCACGGAAGGTGACGTAGATGCGCTCACGGTTGCCGAACTGCGTGGCCTTGACGCGCTTGTCGCCGTTAGGCTTCATAATGTCCCATTCGAGTTCGGTCTGCGCCTGTTTTATTTCGCGGGCCTCGCCCCACACCTCGGCACTTACGATAAGCTTGCCGGCACTATACACAATGTTCAGCTGTGCCGGCTGCCTGTCGGCCAGCCATGTGCCCCGGGCTTGTGCCACGGTGTTCTCCCAGTAGTAGGAGCTCACCGACTCGCCGTTCACCTCAACGTTCTGGTCCATGACATCGCTTGACACCAGTTCGCCGAACTCCTTCTTGATAGCGTCGGCCTTCGCCATCTCTATACATTTGCGTTTGGCATCGCGCAGGGTGATGTCGTCGTTGTCGCCGATAGTCAGCGTGTATGTACCATGCACACTGACACCCTTGTCGGCCCATAGCGTGGCGGGCAGACAACTTGCGGCAAGCAACAGGAGTGCAGATAACAATTGTTTCATAAATCCTTTTATATATATAATAACAAGGTATAGACTCGTTTCACAGGGTGTGCAGCTATTTATCGTCAATGACGATGTAGAGGAGCATGGCCTCATAGATGCCTTTCTCGTTCTTGCGGCACAGCGACACGGTGGGCGTGAAGTTCTTGATGGTCAGCTCCGACTTTGAGTGCGACAGATGAACAAACTTGGTGCTCGTCTTGGCATCCTTGCCAGCCTCGTTGGTCACCTCCATGTCGTTTTCCGAGCTAACCTCGCTTTTGGTCATGTTGCTAAGCTGGCTCTTGGCATGGGTCTCGGCCTTGCTCCTCGCCTGGTTCTGGTTGCCCGACCGTCCCCTCCCCTCGATGGTGATGGGTGTGAGTCCCGCTTCGGCGGCCTCCTCCATCTTCATGTAGTGACCTTCGAGTGCCGTCTCAAGCGATACAGGTTGTCCGAAGACCTCCCATCCGTCGGCCTTCAGCTGCTTCACCTGCCTCTTCCATTCCTTCTTCAGCGTCTTCCCTAACTTGCTTGCGGCACAGCCGGCACTAAGTCCAGCCATGCCGAATGTCAGCAGGCATATAACGAATAGTTTCCTTAGCATACCTCTCACCTCTTTTTCACCATCCCATCACCTCGTCGAGTTTCTTCTGCAGGTCGTCGCTCTCCTGTTCCAATCCGGCGCGCATGGCCTGCTTGGCAGCAGCCTTGGCCATCTTACTGTTGTAGGCCAGCCGCACCAGCACCTCCTTGTTGCCCGTCTTCTTCACCGTGCGGTAAAGCTCGACGATGGGCAGTGTGCGGCCTATCTGCTGCGAGATGAGGTTCTTGGCAGCCGAGATGGTCTTGGTCACCGTGGCGGCCTCGTTAGCCTGCAGCTGGGCGTTGTCCACGCTGTTCTCCACCAGGGCCGTAACCTCCGTCTGAATCTGGCCTGCCAGGTTCTGCTTCGCCAGTTCGATGGCCTGCAGCTTGGCGCCGTCATAGTTCTCGCCGATAGCCATGCCCTCGGCCATGATGTATTTGGGGAACATATCCTCGTCGTACTCCATCTGCATCATGTACGACTTGTCCAACTGCTTGTCGATGGGCAGTGCGCCTGGCGATGTGAGCCAGCCATCCTTCTTCAGCTTCTTCGCCTCCTTGCGAGCCACCTTCGAAGCCTTCTCGTTCAGCTCGCTTTTCGAGGCCTTTTTCAGCTCTTTGCGCTCGTTGATTTGTTCTTTGGTGAGCTGGGCTTGTACCGATGATGTCAGGGTGAGCAGCACGGCTGCTACTAAAATCTTTAAAACGTTCATAGTTCAGGTTTTTCTAAGTTAATACTCTATATTTTTTTACCGTCGCATCCGCTTTCATTATAAAATAATGTGTAGATGCGCTGCAAAATTACGAAAAAGTTTGGAATAAGCAAAGAAAAAACCATAATTTTTCAAAAACCCGCCCCCGGCCCCTCCCTTCGAGAGGGGCCGGGGGCGGGTTTCACTCTTCATTGTCGTCATCCCATTCACTGCGCAGGCGGCGGACATCGGCTTCCTTCTCGCCATCCTCGTCTACGCCGCCGTAGCCGATGCCCGAATCTGAGCTGATGGCCGTCGAGTTTACCAACAATGTCTCTGTCTCGCTTTCCACCATCCTCATCGATGGCATGATATACGTCTTTTTCATATTTCTGTTCTTTCTTTCTTTTCTATTTCACAATCATTTTCTTACCGTTTCTAACATACACACCCTTCTTTAACATTGAACGTTGAATCTGTCGACCGTCGAGAGTGTACATACTCCCCTCTCCCCTGAGAGAGAGGCTGGGGGTGAGGCTGATGCCCGTCGTCTCGTCGGTGAAGTTCAGGAAGATGCGCGAGCTGAAATCGGTCTCTTTGTCGAGCACAGCCCCCAACTCGAACCAGCAGCGGAAGGCCTTTGCTGTGCTCTTGCCCGTGGAATACCAGAACTGGTTCCCGTTCAGGAACAGGCCGTCGGCGGGTATCGTCGTCTTTACTAATGTTCCCGTCAGCTTGCCTGGCGTGTCATAGTCGTCGGTCTTTTCCACGTCGGTCACGGTGCTTGCCAGTGTCACGTCGTCAGCCTCGAAGCTCTCAATGTCCTGTGAGGTCTTGATGAGGAAAGGCTTGCCGCCCGTCATGCCCTTCTTTGATGTCATCGTGTAGGTGGTCATATTGATCTTGATGCCCAAGGGGATTACGTTCTCCTCGTCTTCGCCATAGTCCACT
>CAJONO010000090.1 GCA_905235905.1 uncultured Prevotella sp. | reverse complement strand
CGAATTTCATTTGTTTTCTTTCGAACACGAATCTCACGAATCCCTCGAATTTCATTTGTTTTCTTTCGAACACGAATCTCACGAATCACTCGAATTCCATTTGATTTCTTTCGAACACGAATCTCACGAATCTGACGAATCTCTTTTCTTGTTATGCGCAGCCATTTATGTCAGATTTTTGTAGATTTATGTTCAAAAGTTTAATTCGTGTGATTCGTGTGATTCGTGTTCGTAAAAAAAACTGTAAACAGAAGAGCGAAAAAAGGTGCCCCACCGCAAACGACAAAAGTGGCAGTTGTTGGGGCAATGAAGCCTTAACACGGGGGCAAAGAAGCCTTAACACGGGGACAAAGAAGCACAAACAAGTTCGTTTGCGTATACCCAAACGACCGTTTGCGTATACCCAAATAACCGTTTGCGTATACCCAAACGACCGTTCGCGTATGCCCAAACCGTCTTTCGCGTATGCCCCAATCCAAAAGTTAAGTTTAGATGATTTGCGTTGTCGGAAAGGATGGAAAACTTGAATTTATTAGTGGAATGATGGTTGAAATGACACTTAAATATAAAAAAACAAAAAAAAGGTCTGTTTTTCCCTAATAATAGCCCATAAGTCGAAAAGATTCCTTAAATTTGCAACGCAATTGTTATTGATTCTTGTTTTGGACAGACTGAAGTATTTGCTGACAGCCGTTGTCTCGCTCGTTTTGCTTAGCGTTTCAACGGTATCGCTGAAGGCCGAGCCAGCCGACAGTATACGGCGCTTGCTGCCGCAGCTGAAGGGCGAGGAGCGAGTCAAGGCCTATCTGCATCTCTACTTGCTGAGCGAGGAGTCGGGCGATCTGGACGAGCAGCTGCGCTGTGTGAACGACTGGTATGAGGAGGCTCGCCGGCAGCACCGTCCCGACGACGAGGTGGACGCCTTGGCCACGAAGGCCGCCCTGTTCTACAACAACGACCTGAACGACTCGGTGTTTCAGGTCATTCCCGAAGACATGAAGATTGTGAAGGGCTACAAGCAGTGGAACGCCTACTATGAGATGTGGGCCCACATAGCCAACACCTACGTCTTTACGGGTCAGAACAATCTGGGTGTTCACGAGACGCAGACCATGTATGAGGATGCGAAGAAGCAGGGCAGCGACTACGGCATGGGTCTGGCCTATTGCATCATGGGCACTGCCTATGCCAATCTGCGCAGCTTCGACCAGAGCATCGATGCGTTTCAGAAGAGCCTCGGTCTGCTGTCGGCCATCAAGCCTTCGCCTTCCATCCTTCCCGACACCTATACCTATTATGGCAATGCGCTGAACGATATGAAGGCCTACGACCGCTTAGAGTCGCTGACGAGGCAGTGGCATGCGTTCCTGACGCAGTATATCAAGGACCACAAGTTAGAAGGCTCGGCCACCGCCGACCTATACCTCTCTTATTATTATTTAGCCTGTTCGCAGGCATCGTTAGGCTTGGGCAAGCTCGACGAGGCCGAGCGCATGCTGTTGGCCGCCAGGGACCATATCTATGCCGAAGAGGGCTACCGTGGCGGCAAGTGGATTTACTACATGGCGCAGCTCTGCCTGCAGCGGGGCGACTATATGGGTGCGCTCAACTTCAACAACCGCCGCTTGGGTCAGCTGTCATTGAGCAGCGACAAGACGGTGGTGGTGATGGTCAACGAGCAGCGAGCCGAGATTATGCAGCGCCTGGGTCGCTATGAAGAGGCGGCGCGGCTCTATCGGGAGGTCTACCTGACCAACGACTCGGTGAACAAGCAAGAGACGAAGAGCCAGCTGAACGAGATGAACACGGTGTTTCAGGTGAGCGAGCTTGAGATGCAGCAGGAGCGCGCACAGTTCCGCTTCATCATCATCGTCGTCGCCATCATCATCCTGTCGCTGGCCGTGTTCATCTTCTTCCGCATTCGTGCTGCCCACCGCCTGCAGCAAGCCCACAGCGAGTTGCAGACGGCCTATAAGGACTTGCAGGCCGCCAACGAGGTGATTGAGGAAACGACGGCGGCGAAGGAGCGCATCGAGAGTGAGCTGCGCATTGCCCGCGACATTCAGATGGGTATGGTGCCTGCCACCTTCCCCGACCGTAAGGACATGGACCTCTTTGCCTCGATGACACCTGCCAAGGAGGTGGGTGGCGACCTCTACGACTATCTGCTCATTGAGCCAGACGGTCAGGAAGGTACGGAAGGACAGGGCGCACGGCTCTATTTCTGCCTGGGCGACGTGAGCGGCAAGGGTGTGCCTGCCTCGCTCTTCATGTCGCAGGCCACCCGCCTGTTCCGGGCTTTGGCCAAGCAGGAACTGATGCCTGCCGACATTGCCACGCGGCTGAATGCCGAGCTTTCGGAGAACAACGACAACGGCATGTTCGTCACGATGTTCATTGGCTTGGTCGACCTGACGACAGGCCATCTGCATTTCTGCAATGCCGGCCACAACCCGCCCGTGTTGAAAGGCGACACAGAGTGCCGCTTCCTCGAAATGGAGCCTAATGCGCCTATCGGCTTGTGGCCGGGATTAGACTACGAGGGCGAGGAGATTGAGAGCATCGTGAACGAATTTCTCTTCGTCTATACCGACGGCCTGAACGAGGCAGAAAACAACGAACAGGCGCAGTTTGGCGACGACCGGCTGCTCGAGCTGCTCAAGAACACGCCATTCGAGAGTGCCCGGCAGACGGTAGAGATGCTGAAGGCCGAAGTGGAGAAGCACCGCGAAGGGGCAGAACCCAACGACGACCTCACGATGCTGTGCCTGAGGGTTGAGAGTTGAGGGTTGAGAGTTGAGGGTTGAGGGTTGAGGGTTGAGGGTTGAGGGTTGAGAGTTAAGAGTGAATAGATATGAAGAAGGAAATAAGCATTCGAAACGAAGTGAACGAGCTGGAGAAAGTGGCTGGCTTCGTCGAAGAGATAGGTCAGGAGCTGGGACTCGACATGGAGTTGCAGATGAACCTGAACTTAGTGTTGGAAGAGATGGTGTCGAACGTCATCTTCTACGCTTATCCGAAGGTGGAGAATGCCAGCATCGAGCTGACAGCCGAGAGCGACGGAAAGGAGCTGACCTTCGTGCTGAGCGATCAGGGCCGTGAGTTCGACCCAACGCTGAAAGAAGACGTAGATACCGACGTGAACCCTGCCGACCGCGAGATTGGCGGCATGGGCATCTTCATCGTGAAGAACATCATGAACCAGGTGACCTACCAGCGATTGGAGGGCAAGAACCTGCTCACCATGAGGAAGAAAATAGAAGAATGAAAAATTTAGAGATATGACACAGATACTGAAAGAAGGTGGCAAGACCATCATTAAGACCGGCAGCCGTATTGACACGATGAATGCCGGCGAGTTTGAGAAAGACATCGAGCCTGCTCTGCAGGAGGCTGGCGTCGACCTGGAAATGGACTGCACCGAGCTGAACTACATGGCCAGTTCGGGACTGCGCATCATTCAGAAGACCATGCGGGCGGTGATGATGAAGAAGGGCAAGTTCAAGATTGTCAACGTGAGTCCCGAAATCTACAAGGTGCTCCAGATGACGGGCTTCACCAAGTTTATGACCGTGGAGCAGAAACAATGAACGTTAAAGGTTGAACGTTGAAGGTTAAAGGTTGATGGAGTAATGACCGAAGAAGAACAATTACAATTGCAGGAGGAACTGGCGCAGCTGCGCGAGGACTATGCGCTGCTGGAGCACAACTTCGACATCATGTCGGAGGGCTATCAGGAGTCGCTGCTGCTCTACGACAAGCTGGAAGAGACCTACCACGAGCTGGAAGAGACGAACAAGCAGTTGGAGATAGCCCGTCACAGGGCCGAGGAGGCATCGCGGATGAAGACCAACTTCATTCAGCAAATCTCGCATGAGATTCGTACGCCGCTCAACATCCTCAACGGCTTCACCCAGATTCTCACCACCCCCGGTATGGAGCTCGATGCCGCCACCCAACAGGAAGTGACGAAAGGCATTGACGAGAACACCAACCGCATTACGGGGTTAGTGAACAAGATGCTCGAACTGGCCGATGCCAACAGCAGTGAGGAGCTGGCCCGCGAAGACACCGTGCCCGCCGTTCAGATAGCGGCACAGGCTGCCGACGAGAGCCGCATCACCATTGCCGACCATCTTGCCTTCGACATGCAGATGGGCGAGGGGACGGAGATGGCCATGCTTCAGACTAACTTGGCACAGGCCACGCGCTGCTTGTCGCTACTGCTCGACAATGCCCGCAAGTTCTCACGTCCGGCCGAGGCTGCCGTAGGTGCCGGTGCCGAGGTGAAGGAAGCCAAAGTAGTGCTTGGCATGGAGATGCGCGACGGCATGCTGGCCTTTATCGTGGAAGACAACGGCATCGGTGTGCCTGCCGAGGAGGCTGAGCACATTTTCGAGGAGTTCGTGCAGTTAGACGACTACTACGACGGCACGGGCATCGGCCTCACTGTGTCGCGCTCCATTGCCCGCCGCCTGGGTGGCGACGTGGTGCTCGACACCTCATACGACAATCACGGGGAGGGCGGTGCGCGCTTCGTGCTGACGCTGCCAACCTGAATGGAAGAATAACGACTGAAATAAAATTTGAATATATGAGAAGATTAATCAACTGTTTGCAAACCATTTATCCCCTGTCGCTATTGGCCCTTTTGCTCATATCGGCAGAGGCAAAGGCTACCGACTATGACCTCTGGGTGGCCGGTGTGCAGGTGACAAGCGAGAATGAAAATGACGTGCTGGGTGACGGAACGGTGAGCTACGACGCAGAGACGAACACGCTGACGCTGAACAATGCGACGATAGAACCTGAAGAAGAATTCGCTGAGACTCCTGGTATTGTATATTCGAATAACGAAGACCTCACGATTGCACTGATAGGTAACAACAGTGTTAAGGGCTCGGATGGTTGTTCGGCCATTAGTCACTATGGGGAGGAAATGCCCAATTTGTCTTTTGCCCGAGTTGGTAATCAGCATTTCTCGCTTGACCTGATAGCTCAAACAGGGGACTTTAATGATTTTATTGACGGCTTCGAAGAGACTAATATTGGTGACTTCTTTGTCTTCGATAATAATGATGATGGCACATATACCAAAACCATTTCGTCAAGTATCCTTGGAGGAACAGGAAGCGAAGATGAGCCGTTCCTGATAAAGACGGCTACTGACCTGAAAGCTTTTGCCGACTATTTTAATAATGAGGTAATCGGTACGGATGTCTACGTACAACTTTATAACAATATTATCTGTGGAGACTTGGAAGACTTCGAGCCTATCGGAGATTATAACAACTCTTTTGCAGGAACGTTTGACGGAAATCATAAAACAATCAGTAATCTTACTGCTACAGATATTACTGGTGAGGGGGTTGGCTTATTCAGGTATTTGGCGACTAACGGAACCATTCAGAATCTTACTTTAGACAACTTTACATTAAGCGGAGGTAATTCATCCTCTAACAAAATTGGAGCTATCGTAGGAGTTATGGATGGAGGCACAATTAATAATTGTCAGCTCTTGAATAGTAATATATCCTGCATGTCGGACTCTCAGGTTCCTACGGTTGGTGGTATCGTTGGCCAAATGTCGGCAGGCAGTATCACAGACTGTATTGTTCAGAACAGTGCCATAAATGCACAAACTTCAGACGAGTGGGCTTCTGGAGCAGTAGCAAATGCAGGTGGAATTGCAGGCGACTTTATAGATGGAACAATCAGTGGATGCCAAGTCAAGGGCACAACAACCGTCCTGGCTGACTATAGTCTAATGGGAACGGCTGCAGCTGGAGCTATTGCAGGAAGACTGGTAGAAGGAAGCCAAACCCTTTCCAACAACTACTATGAATACACGGTAACTACTCAGTATAAATCTGTCGGAGATAATGCTTTTACGACAGAGACCGAATATACTCCGCGTGGAATAGGAGGAACTTCCTATAACTCCGAAACGGAAGAATATGATAGAATTCCTGATGTCACAACTGATAACGGTGCTGTGATGTATGCGAAGGCAGTGACCGTCGGTGGCGAGCATTGCGACATTGAAGACGATGAGAGTTATTCGCCTCTGACAGATGATGCCAATCACATATATTATTTTGCCCCGGGCCAGACGGCTGCCTTGAGAGTAAGTCCTGCTGAGGGCTACACCATAGCATCGCTGACAGCAACGAACTCGACTGCGAGCGCAACGATAAGTACTGAATCTGAGGATTTGGGCGATAATGTCACTCTATACACCTTTGAGATGCCGGACGCTCCCGTGGCTGTTACAGTGACGACGGCACAGACAATGGGTATCAGAGTTGCTGGCGTTGAAATCACTGAAATGAACGTTGACGACGTGATGGGTGATGGCAAAGTAAGCTACGACGTAGCAACTAATACGCTGACGCTGAATGGTGCTACTGTCAATGGTTGTATTTATAATGAATCGATGAACAGTCTTACTGTCCACCTGCTGGGCGAAAATGTCATCGACGGCGGTTATGTGTCAGACGATCAGAATGGTGACTGGGCCTTTGGAACAGATGTTTCCAATGCTCGCCTGTATATAACCACTGATGAGGAGAATCCCGGTCAGTTGCTAATTAAGAATAGCTATCGTAACGAATGGGAAAATCCTGAGTATTATGAGGGATGGTATCCTCAACTGAAGAATGGCTTGACTGAAAGCCAGAATAATGGCGATATGAAGGCATTCATTGCCACGGCTCCTGTTGTGACGCCTGGCGAGGGACTGTACTGGCCTGACCAGCAGTATGAGGTTAGCACCCTATTGGAAGGTTCCGTCTATTATCAGGATGGCATGGGCCACATCAGCAAGACGGCCTACGAGGCTCCGTTTACGATGACAACAGCAGGGAAGTATAACCTGAATGTATGGCAAGAGGTGACTGTTGACGAGACAGACTTCTCGCTCAATGCAAGTGGCAGTTTATATATCGTTCACAACAAGCCTGGATTCAGCGTAGAGGAAGGAACCTATAATGAGGAGCAGGCCATTAAGTTGACCAATCTGCCCACACTTCCTCAGAATTCTAACAACTATCCACAGGTGTGGTACTATTTGAATGATAACGAGAACGACTCTATACAATACACCTCTGCTGAGCAGGAAATTGCTCTCACGGAGTCTGCTAAGGTGTGCGTCTATATCCTTGACGAGGACTCCAGCAAGGTTGTGAAGAGTGCTCCTGTTGAGGCTGAGTACACCATCCAGTCCAAGACGGAACTGAACATCTCGTATGCTCAGAACAGCCGCGAGTGGGCAACGTACTATGCCGACGAGCAGAGTCTGGAAACTCCGGCTGGTTTGCAGGCATACGTCGTTACAGGTATTCAAGAGGACGGCGTGGTTGTTTCAGAAATCAGCTATATTCCGCAGGGCGTGGGCGTATTGTTGAGGCGTACAGAGAATGTGACCGAGCCTATCATGGCCAAGGCCTATATGGAAGACGGACCTCAGACGGAGATGCCCGATAACCTGTTGGAAGGTACAGCCGAGAACATGGCTGTCAGCTCCGTGTCGAGCGATGTCTACGTGCTCTATGACGACAACTTCGTCAGAACCACCAGTGGTACCATTCCTGCCGGTCGGTGCTATCTGCCGGTTGGCACCGATGTCGGTGCGGGTTCGCGCCTGGCCATTCGCTTGGGTAGCGAGACGACGGCTGTCTCGTTTGTGAAGAATGACAAAATGAAAAGCGAAAGAATCTACGACCTACAGGGCCGCCGCACTCAACGTTCAACGTTCAACGCTCAACGCTCAACGTTAATGATCATAAACGGTAAAAAAATAATGAAATAAACAGAAAATAAATAATAACTAAAAAAAGTACAATTATGAAAACAAGTAAGAAAAGCTTAATCATGTTGGTTGCCATGCTGCTGATGGCAACAAGTGTGTGGGCTGGTGAGGTGACCATCGTCAAGAAGCTCAACGGCACAGTGAACAACAACGTAGGCACGGTAACCTCGCAGGTCGACGGTACCAGTGCCTCCTGCACGATTACCGTGACCCCTGCCAATGGCTATTACATCGAGACCGTTACGGCCGAGAAAACGGTGGACGGAAGTCTGGCTCAGACGCGCAGACAGGCACCAAGCATGGACAATATGCTGACGGTGACTGCCAGCGATCCCACTGCCGACCCCAGCGGCGTGACAACCTGGACGTTTGAGATGCCTAATAGTGAGTATGGCGTCGAGGTCGTTGCCAACTTCCAGCAGCGCACTAACATTTCTGATGCTACGGTGACGCTTGCCGAGACGGAGTTCACCTATAATGGTGAGGAATTCTCGCCTGCCGTCAGTTCGGTCGTGCTGGGTGAGGTAACGCTGAGTGCATCGGACTACGACGTGGCCTATAGCGATAACACTGATGCCGGTACTGCAACCGTGACGGTTACGGGTAAGAACACCTATACGGGTACGGCAACAGCTACCTTCACCATCAATCAGGCTGCTCTGAATTTGTCGGTGTCCATCGAAGGCTGGACCTATGGCGACGATCCCAATGAACCTTCTGTAGAGGGCAACGAGGGCAGTGGCGACGAGCTGTTTTCCTATAAAGTGAAGGGCGCTGACGATGCTACATATTCATCTGAACAGCCCGTCAACGCCGGTACCTATATCGTCAAGGCCGATGTGGCAGAAACCGGTAACTATGCTGCTGGCTCTGCTACCGCAGAGTTTATCATTGAAAAGGCCGAACTGTTACTGGCAGTGACCGTTGACAACTGGACCTATGGCGACGAGCCCAACACGCCCCTTGTCGAGGGCAATAGCGGCAGTGGCACTGTGACCATTACCTATCAAGGAGAGAACGACGATGACTTCTCGGCTACTGTTCCCACCAATGCTGGTGGTTACAATGTAAAGGTTGAGGTGGCTGAAACCGCCAACTATCTGAGTGGCGAGGCATACGGTGAGTTCAGCATCGATCAAGCCGATTTCTCTGAGGTGACGATTGCCGACATCGAAGAGCAGACCTTTACGGGCGACAGCATCAAGCCTGCCGTTGTCGTGACCTTCAAGGGCCAGCCGGTCGATGCCTCGGAATATGAGGCCGTCTATACCAATAACAAGTTTGTGGGCGAGGCCACGGTGACCCTTTCTACCAAGGGCGTGAACTTCTTCTTTGAAGGCGATGCTTATCCCAGCAAGACTTTCCAGATTGTTGCTGCCCCCGTAGCTATTTCGGCTGAAGACATGACCGTGACCTATAACGGTCAGCCGCAAGCCTATACCGCTGCCACCGTTGCCCACGGTTCGCTGCAGGTGAAGTACGCTACCTCTCAGGATGCCGGAGCACAGCAGACCACCGAGGCTCCGACTAATGCTGGTGTCTACTATGTGACCATTTCTCAGACCGACGAGAACTACACCTCTACCGATGCTACGGCTACGTTTACCATCGAGGCCAAGGCTTTGACCCAGGACATGATTTGGAGCGAGGGTGAAGAGTTCGTCTACGATGGTGAGGAGCAGACGCTGAACGGTGATATTTTTGGCCTGACTGACGGTGATGCTGATTTGGAGTTAGGCACCGACTACACCATTGCCTATGCCGACAACACCAACGTGGGCACTGCTACCGTTACAATTACGGGTGAGGGCAACTACCAGGGTTCGCTGACCTATAATTTCAGCATTGTGCGCCAGCTGAACGTCAGCTTCACCGACCATAACTGGGCTTCTTACTATGCCGAGGAAAACCTGCAGATTCCCGAGGGTCTGAAGGCCTATATCGTCACAAATATTGGTGCGACGGCTGTCGAAGTGCAGGAGATTCAGTACATTCCCCAGCATCAGGGTGTGCTTCTTAACTGCGAAGACGAGGTTCCCGAAATGCTCACAGCCGCAGCCTACGAGGGTGCCGCACAGGAGTTTACGACCAATCTGCTGAAAGGCTGCTCAGCCGCCACCGCAGTATCAACGCTGGCTACCGACAATAAGAATATCTATGTTCTCTATAACGACGAGTTTGTAAAGACCACCACGGGTTCTGTGCCTGCCTTCCGTTGCTATTTGGAGGTTTCCGGCAACCTGACGGGAAGTTCACGTCTTGACATCGTTCCTGTCGAGAGTGAGACCAATGCCATTCAGGACGCTCGCTTCGCTACGAACGGTTCGCAGCCTGTCTACGACCTGACGGGCCGCAAGGTCAATACCCTGCAGAAGAAGGGATTCTTCATCGTGAATGGCCGCAAGGTGGTCGTGAAGTGAATGGTAGACTGAAAAAACAATGTGCCTTATGAAACTGAAATATTTTCTTACCATCATAGCCCTGCTCCTGTTCTCGATAGGAGCAAGGGCTTCGGGCACTGTCACAGTCGTCAAGCAGTTGGAGGGACAGCTCAATGCCGATGTGGGAACGGTTGCCGTGCGGATAGACAACGGCATCTGCCGGCTCACCGTGACGCCGGCTTCCGGCTACTATCTGGCTTCCGACCGCATCAAGGCCATGAAGACCATCGATAGCGGTATGGCCCAGTCGCGCTCTTCGGTGCCCACCTATAGCGGTGCCATCGAGGTGACGGCCGTCGACCCTCTTTCAGGACCGCGTGAACCTTCGGCCTATACCTTTGCCATGCCCACCGACGAGTATGACGTAGAGGTGACGGTCGACTTCCAACCCCTTTCCAACCTGAAATATGGTCTGGTTGTCGAGGGCGTTCAGGTCAACGAGGCCAACCGCTTCAATATTCTGGGAGAGGAAGTGGCAACCGTGTTCTTCGACAGCAAGAACACGCTGACGTTGAAGGGTGCCCAGCTGAGGCAGGGCATCGTCAGTGCCTTAGACTCGCTGCGTATTGTCCTGATGGGCGACAGCCGCATAGCTTCTGCCGAAGGTGCCCCCATACGCTCTGACCATGCCGAGGCCCAGCTTGTCTTCACTACTGTGCCGGCCAGTCCGGGAACGCTGACGCTGCAGCAGGCCGACGACCTTTTCCTGAGTGGCTTTGCATGGCCAGCCTATGAGTACGGACTGCAAATGGGCGACGTTACCGGCGACCATGCCGTCTGCATTAACGACGTGGTGCCCATCGTGCCCATTCTCAATGCCGACGAGGAAGACGATGACGAGAAGCCCTCGACAGAGGTGACTATTGGCGATGAGGATTTCAAGGATTCAGAGTCGGGCACTAATGTCGATCTCAGCAACACCGAAATCAACAATGTGCTCTACACCATTCCTGAAGAGTCGGGTGGCTATGTCGAAGCCTCAGAAGAACTGGACACGCCGCCCTACATAGAACTGAAGGTCTCGATGACCGAAGAGGAAGTCGAAGTGACGGGCGACATGGTGCCAGGTTCGATGGAGTATGCCGATGCCTTCAAGGGCATCACGCTGATGCTGCCGTCGGGAAAAGGCGAGATCCTGGTGGAGGCCGAGACAGAAGGAACGGCCAGGCTGATTGTAAAGATCGGTGATAACGAGCCGATAGAAATCACAAACGTCACCTTTGGCATCGACACGCACATTCCATACGAATGTGCTACCCCTACGCTCGTACAGTTCTATCATGGTGGTAACACCCAGGCTGCCGAGGCGCGTGGAGTGATATTCCGTGAAAAGGTAGAAACGGCCCACGTGCGCATATCGAAGCTCAACGTCACGTCGAACGCTATCGTTTCCGAGAATGCCATGAGCGACAGCCCCCAGCGCTATGTCAGTGACCGTGTAAAGGTCTACACGCTGTCCGACGATAACTTCGTGCGTGACCGAAAGGGCATCGTCATCGACAATATCTTTGGCAAGCCCGTCACCGATTTGGGCGCAGGCATCTTCGACGATGTCGAGAACAAGGAGGAAATAGACTATATAGACTGTTCCGGCTCTGCACTTCAGAACACGAGCACCGAAGCCGGTAGCCGCCAGCCGGCCCGTCTTAGTGGGCGTCGTTTCAATGATGCCCAGGAGCCTGTTGGCCGTCTGGGAGGCCTCATGAGAGGGTTCGACGATCACACCCTGGTGTTCCTGCCAAAGGGTAATGACGACGGTGGCGATGTCAACATCATCGTCGACGGCTATTGCAACCGTCTGGCACTCTGTGACGGAAAGGCGTTCGACACGCCCATCGCCTTCAGGGCCGGCGGCGTCACCTTCGACCGTCCTTTCATGGCCAATGAGTGGACCACCCTCTGCCTGCCTTTCTCAATCGACAGTCTGCAACTCGCTCTGCTCAAAGAACGTCAGGTAAAGGTCGAGCGCCCCATCTCCTACGACGAGCAGAACTTTGTCGTGAAGCTCGATGCCGTCAACCGTATGGATGCCTGCACTCCCTATGTCGTTCAGTGCCAGTCGGCACAACTGCCTCTTGCCGGACTGACCGACATTGCCATCGAGGCCAGCACCGAAATGCCGGTGTTTGCTGTCGATGGGCTGAGAATGCAGGGCACGTTCACACCCTTGGACATACAGAGCAACGCTTCGGCTGCCTGCTATCTGCTTGATGGCAGCATACCCAGCTTTGTACGGGTCGACGAGACTGTTCAGGTGCGTCCCTTCTATGCATGGCTCTTGCTCGACGATGGCACGATGGCCTCTCTTGGCATTGTGCATAAGGGAGAAGAGACGACAGGGATTAGCGTAGGCGAAATCGTGAATAGTAAAATGTCGAATAGTTCGTTATACGATCTTCAGGGACGGCCAGTCAGTCAGCGCCGTCTGCAGAGGGGGCTCTACCTCTTGCATCCCTCGTCCAAAGGGCAGGGGGCTAAGAAGGTGCTGGTAAAGTGACAGACGACAACTCTTGTAATAATTGACGCCGCAGATTGTGGTAGTACACACCTGCGGCGTTTTTTATATTCACAATTATTTCTTACCTTTGCAGCCGCAATGAGAAAAAGATTGATTTTTTTGATAATAGCAGTGCTCACCACTGTGCTTGTTGGTGCTCAGGAAGAGACGCCGAATTCGCTGCAGGCCCGCCGGATGATGGATACGGCCTACGAGCGGGTGTTTGGCGAAGAGGGTTCCACACTCACCTATCATGTCAACATTATAGGCATCTACAAGACCCATGGCACCATCTTCTTCAAAGGCAAGAAGCAGCGCTTCATCGACGAACGTGTCGATACTTGGAACGACGGGGTAACGGCCTATATGGCCTATAGGAAAAAGCATACGGTAGAAATACACAATGCCAATTCTGACAAGAAAGACAAGCACAGTGGGAAGTTCAAGTTCTCGCTCGACGATTTTTCTTATTATGTGGAGAGCAATCCCAAGGGCTATCTGGTAACCATGAAGCAGAAGAAGGGGGCGAAGGGAACCGTTAAGGAGGCGAAGGTCTTGCTGGCACCGGTAACCTATGCACCAATCAAGCTGCGCATCAAGGTGGCTTTTTTCTGGACTACCATCAAGATTTCTGACTTCAAGTCGGGAGGCATCAACGACGACATGTTTGTGTTTCCTGCTGAAAAATATGCAGGTTGGAAAATGGTAGACAAGCGTTAGCTCTGCGTTAGTGATGGTAAAAAACTGAAGTTTCCCGTCCCTTAAGCAACAACCGGTCATGAATATATATACACTTTGGTGTTGTTGTTAAACCGTTGATTAACAGTATGTTATAATTCGGCCTGAATTGCGTTTCAATTCATGCTGAATTACGTGACAATTTAAACTCAATTGCATCGGAATTCAGCATGAATTTCAAACCTCCTTTCGTAAAGCCCCAAAACGCATGATTATGCAAATTGATGGCCATCAATCGTCCCAAGTTTATTTTTTTATCATCACTACATAAAAATTCGACAATAAAATCATTTGATATTCAAAAATAATTTGTAACTTTGCAGCCGACTTCTTTGGGAACGCCGAGTATGGGGGTGAACTTCCCCGTGCCGAAGTGAAGACCAGAAAGTCCAGCCTACTCGGTAGGCAACCTCGCGCCGTACATGCCCTTCCGAGGGCTGTGAAGGTGTGGGTTTAGTGGTATAGCGTCTTACAACGCTTTGTTTTTGGTTTCTTTGAACGTAGGAAATTCAAGATCCAGTCAAGAACATTGCAGAGTAGATGCTTAGGCGTGGTTATACAACACCCCGTCGGTGTGCTGTGAGGCTTGTGTAGCCTCAATAGCACACTTTCAAGGGTGTATTGTATGTTTTCACGGCGTGAGCATGTTATTCTGTCTGTTTACTGGAGAGGTTTTTCCTACGACCTAAAGAGACGGACGGGCAGGGTGAGAGTTCACGCTTCTTTTGTTTCCCCCGGGTCTGCCTTCCCAAGACCCCAGAATCCCAAGGAACGTGTTTTGCTGATACCGCAAAGAGAGAGATGTGCCGAAGCTGTCGGCAGTCGTCAAGAGTCCGGTATGGATGCATCGTTTGGCGCTCGCATAGCGGTTGAAAACATTGGTAAGGGAACCCCTTCCTTT
>CAJONO010000089.1 GCA_905235905.1 uncultured Prevotella sp. | reverse complement strand
AACTGAAATATCTACACAAACTCGCAAAAAAGCATCACATGGAACTCAAGGTTGCTGGGTTGTAGATAATTTGTTCATTAGAAATAAAAACTTTGTTTTTACAAGACGTTTTTCGGTAAAATAACCTTTTTTTTCAACGAACGGGCACCATTCGGACCAATAATTCTATCATTCGGGGTAGGGCATAGCGATCTAAATCCTGCTCTTCCACCCATATATAGTCTTCTGGCAGCAACGGCTTTTCTTTGGGTTCCCACAGGTAAAAGTCACAGAGCAGCACCCTGTGGGTGAGCACATGTCTGAACGACTTCTTGATTAACCGGCAATGGCGAGTGGGAATTTGCGTATCCTCAGCCGACAGCGGTTCCCACAACCCTTGCCAGATGTCACCCTCGCCACGGCGGCGTATGGCCGTTTCGCCTTTACACCTTATATAAATATAGGTCAAACGGCGCTCTTTTACCTTCACTGTCTTCAGCTTCACAGGCAACTCTTCTGTTCGCCCTTCGCGCAAGGCCGAGCACGACTCCTGCAGCGGACAAAGCAGGCAGCGAGGCGACTGCGGCGTACACTGAATGGCTCCGAAGTCCATGATGGCCTGATTGTAGGTGGCTGCCTCGCCCTTGGGCAGCAGTTCCTGGGCCAGGGCGGCAAATTCTTTCTTGCCTTCGGTCGAGTTGATGGGAGTGGCAATGCCGAAATAGCGAGCCAATACGCGATACACATTGCCATCGACCACGGCGGCAGGTAGGTCGAAGGCCATCGACCCGATGGCTGCCGCCGTATAGTCGCCCACACCTTTCAGGCTCCTGATGCCCTCCAGCGTTTTCGGAAAACCGCCCATGTCCACAATCTGTCGGGCGGCATGGTGCAGGTTGCGGGCCCGGCTGTAGTAGCCCAGCCCCTGCCACTCGCGAAGCACCTCGTCTTCGGTGGCTTCGGCCAGCTGCTCCACGGTGGGCCAGCGGCTCACGAACCGTTCCCAGTACTCCCATCCCTGTGTCACCCGCGTCTGTTGCAAAATGATTTCACTGAGCCAGATGGCATAGGGGTCACGGGTGCCTCGCCAAGGCAGTGAGCGCCCATTCTCGCGGAACCAGCGAAGCAGTGTCAGGGTGAAATCGTTGTAGCCTTTGTGGTCAATCATGGCGCAAAGTTACCACTTTCCCACGATAGCACAAAGAAAAACGTCGTTTTTTTCTTTCTTTTTCTTCGTTATCTCAGCTTTATTTCGTACCTTTGCCCCATCATATCGGCGAAACGAGAAATGAGAAAGGCTATTATCACCCTCTGCATGTTGCTGTGTGCTGTCCTGTCGGTGGCGCAAGTGCCTGCCGCCATGCAGGTGAAGGTGTTCACCTTGGACAACGGCATGACCGTGTGGCTGAACGAAGACCACACGCAGCCCAAGGTTTATGGTGCCGTGGTGGTGAAGGCCGGTGCCAAGGACTGCCCAGGCACGGGCATCGCCCACTATTTCGAGCATATCATGTTTAAGGGCACCGACAGAATGGGCACCGTAGACTATGGTGCAGAGAAGCCTTGGCTCGACTCTATTGCCGCCCAATATGACCTGTTGGCGAAGGCTACCGACGAGGCACGGCGCAGTGAGATTCAGCAAACGATCAACAGGCTGAGCCTGAAGGCAGCCGACTATGCCATCCCCAATGAGTTCAACCGGCTCATCTCGCGTTTTGGAGGCTCGGGCCTCAATGCTGCCACGGGCTATGACGTGACCTATTACCACAACACTTTCCTGCCGCAGTATGTCGCCCAGTGGTGCTGGCTGAACTCCGAGCGGCTGCTTCACCCTGTGTTCCGCCTCTTCCAGGGCGAGTTGGAGAATGTCTACGAAGAGAAGAACCGTTCTGCCGATGCCATGGGCGGTGCCTTGGAAAAGGCCCTGAAGGCCGTCTTTGCCGACCATCCATACGCCGAGCCTATACTGGGCTCGACGGAGAGTCTGAAAAATCCGCGCCTGTCTGAGATGGAGCAGTTCTTCAAGACCTATTATGTGGCCTCGAACATGGGGCTGTTGCTCTGTGGCGACATTCATGCCGACTCGCTCGGCCAGCTTCTCAACAACACCTTTGGCCGTTTGCCAAGGGGTGAGCAACCACGCCGCTCCCCAGTTGCCGTGCCACCCTTCAGCCCCACGACGGTCAGCATTAAGCTGCCCATACCTATTGTGAAGGCTGAGGCGTTGGTATTTCGTGCCCCCACCGACTATGACCCTGATGCCGAGGCCCTCGACCTCTGTAACAAGCTGCTCTACAATGACAAGGCAGGCTACCTTGACTCGCTTGTCAATAGCCATGAGCTGCTGGGGGCTATGGCGCTGCGGTTAGCCTTCAACGATGCCGGTATTCAGGCGTTGTTGGTCATTCCCAAGTTGCCTTTCGGAAAGCTCAGCAAGGCCGAGAAAGCCTGCCTGCAGCAGGTGGAGCGGCTGAAGCGAGGCGACTTTAGCGATGAGGCCCTCGAACAGCTGAAGCGCAACACGCTGCTCGAACTGGAAAAGGAGATGGAAACCATCAACGGACGAGCGGCCCTGATGCTCGATGCCTATTCGAAGGGGCAGACGTGGCAGCGGGTGCTCGATAGGTTGGAGCGCATCAGGGCCGTAGGCCGTCAGGATGTGGTGCGTGTGGCCAACAAGTACTACGCCGAACCCTATCTCACGCTCCGCAAGAAGTATGGCATGGAGCCAAAGGAAACTCTCTCGCAGCCTGGCTACAAGCCCATGAGTCCTCGGAATGCAGGGGCCAAGTCGGCTTACGCCAAGGAACTTGAGCAGATGCCCGTCGACCAGAAGGCTGTGAGAGTGGTAGACTTTGAGCGCGATGCCCAGCGTGTGGCACTGTCGCCCACCGTGTGGCTCTATACCACGCCCAATCCCGTTAACGACATTTTCACGCTGACCCTGCGCTTCCTCGATGGCACCCGCCACACACCAGCGCTGGCACTTTTGGCCAACTACCTTTCCGACGTAGGCACCGACTCGCTCACCAAGCAGCAGGTAGAGAAAGCCTGGCAGCAGATAGGGACCGACGTAGACTATAAAGCCGACCTGAAGACGTTCTCGGTGACGCTTACCGGGCGTGATGCCTATTTAGAGCCCGCCCTGCGGCTTTTGGCCCATGTGCTGAAGCATGCCAAGGCCGACCAGGACGTGATGAGGGAGCTGAAGCAGGCCAGTAAGGTGCAGCATAAGTCGTTTGGTAAGCAGAAGGACGACGTGATGATGCCGCTGTTGCAGCGCATAGCCTTCGGAGGGGAGTCGAGCTATCTGCGTCAAGTGTCGCTGAAGGACGTGAAGCGTATGAAGAGCAGCGACCTGCTGCTACTGCTCAAGGAGCTGCAGCAATATTCGTGCGAGCTGTTGTACTGTGGCCGACAGCCTGCCGACGATGTGGCTGCACTGTTGAGGCAGCACCTGCCCCTTTCGCAATACAGCAAGCCAAGGGCCGACACCTACAGGAAGACGCTGCCCTGCGAACAGCCGCTGGTGTTCTTCTACCATGTACCCAAGTCGCGTCAGAACCTCGTGCTCTCCTACGAGCAGCTGTCGCCAGCCCCCACCGCCGAGGAAAGGGCCGTGGCCCAGCTGTGGAGCCAGTATATGGGCAGCGGCATGTCGTCGGTGCTGTTCCAGAACGTCAGGGAATACAGGTCGCTGGCCTACAGTACGCAGGGCATGAGCATCCTGCCGTCGGCGGCCACCCATCCGGCCGATTCGCTGGCCTTCATCACCATGACTGGCACCCAAGCCGACAAGACCTTGCTGGTAATGGGTACCGTCGATTCGCTGCTGCGCCACATGCCCATGAAGGAAGAAAACTTGGAGGCTGCGCGCCAGGAACTGCTAAGCGATGTGCAGAACGGCTACCCATCGTTCAGGGGGATAGCCCACTATATTGCCGACAAGCATCTTGACGGCTACCATGCCGACCCCGATGCCGCGCTGGTAGAGCATGTCCCTGCCGTCTCGGTGCAACAGATTGCCGACTACCACCGCCGCCATGTGGCGGGAAACCGAAGGGTGTGGATGGTTGTCGGCGACCGCAAGCAAACCGATATGGCTGCCCTTCGGCGCTATGGTCAGGTGGTTGAGCTGAAAAAGGAAGACATCTACAAATAACAATTAAAACTATAGTGATTATGAAAAAACTACTTACCACGATCATGGTTGCCTGCTTTGCTGCCAGCTCGTTTGCACAGTACGAAAGCGGCGACGTCTCGATTCAGAAGTATTACGGTCTGCGCATGGGTGTCAACGTGGCATCGCTCAGCGGCGAAGACAATCCCAACATGGACTCACGCACCAGTTTCAACCTCGGCTTCGTGATGGGCCTGCGCATCAGCGACACCACCCCCATCTTCTTGGAGAGCGGACTCTACTACACCGAGCGCGGAGCGAAAAAGGAGAAGAAAACCATAGGACTCACCTATTTGGAGATTCCCATCCTCGTGAAGTACGGCTTCAGCCCCACCGACGACGTGCATGTGCTGCCCTATATAGGCCCTGCCTTCAGCTACGGCTTTGCAGGCAAGACGAAGGATCCCGTCACCCAGTACAACGAAAGCTCCTACAAGGACGGCTACAACCACTTCGACGTGGGCGTGAAGCTGGGCTGCGGCGTGGAGTGGAGCCTGCTCTATTTAGAGGCCGGCTACCAGGTAGGCATTGCCAACATTGCCAAGGGCGAGTACAACACCATACACGGCAACGCCTTCTTCGTGAACTTCGGCCTGAACTTCTGAGAGAAACCATTTCCCCGAACGATTTTGCCCATCATTTATTAACCAATAACTATAAAACTTTGTGAATATGAAAAACGGTATTTTTACGAGAAAGCGGGCAAGCCTGCTCATGCTTGCCGTAGCCTCGACGGCGTTTGTCAACGCCCAGTTCCTCCGCACGTCCTACTCACAGGATGTGCCATACGCCATGCAGATGAACCCCGCCATGACACCCTCTCGCGGCTACGTGGCCCCACTGCTGGGCCCCTTCGGCACTGCGGTAAAGTCGAACGTCTTTGGCATAAACGATGTCGTCGACATGATAGATGCCAAGGATAACTATTTCAGTAGCGACGACTTCCTCAGCAAGCTCAAGGACGACAACACGCTGACCATGAGCGTGGCATGGGACCAGTTAGGTGCCGGCTGGGTGCAGGGCAAGGGCTTCTGGAGTTTCAGCATTGGTACGCGTATCGACGTGGGGGCATCGATGCCCAAGACGCTCTTCACCTTCATGAACGACATGAACGGTGGCGCCATCGACTGGACTAACGGCGTCGACTTCTCGCTTGCAGGCGAGGAAATACAGATGCAGGCCTATCAGGAAGTGGGCGTGGGCTATGCACGGCGCATTAACGACCAGCTGACCGTTGGTGCCAAGGTGAAAGCGCTGTTCGGACTGGCAAGGATGGACTTCAAGATTCAAGACCTGAGCGTCAGCACCCCCACAGGTCTCGACTTCGACGCAGCCAGCAATTTCGACTGGTCTGACTACGCCACTATCGAAGACATCCAGAAAGCAGCACAGGAGGTTCGAAGCAAGATTACGGGTACGGCCAGCATGAAGGTTGCCGGCTCGATGAAGACATCGATGGGCGGCCTGAAGTGGAAGAAGAAGGCCGACGGCTCGATTGACGGTGCCGACATGAACGGCTTCGGCGTGTCGGGCTATGGCATCGGCTTAGACCTCGGTGCCACCTACAAGGTGCTGGACAACCTCACCATTACGGCGGGTATCACCGACCTGGGATTCATTAACTGGGGAAAGAAAGACGCACAGGAGATTACCATCGGCGTCGACGAGACCTATAACCTCGACAACGACGACGACCTGATGCGCTTTGCCGAGAAGGTGTCGAGCGAGGACATCATCAACTTCAAGATGCTCAACATGCAGGAGTCGGAAGGCGAGAGCACAACCACGTCGCTCTACACCACCGTCTCGGTAGGTGGCCAATACAAGCTGCTTGACGACAAGCTGGTGCTCGGCCTGCTCTCCACCACTCGCTTCGCCAAGCCCAAGACCCTCACCGAACTCACCCTTTCGGGTGCCTACAACCTTAGTTCGGCCTTGAACGTGGCACTGTCCTACTCCATGATTCAGAGTGCCGGCCAGTCCATTGGCCTCGGCCTGAAACTCGGCCCTCTCTACCTTGGCACCGACTACATGTATTTTGGCAACAACTCGAAGTGCGTCAACGCCATGATAGGCCTGAGCATCCCCTTAGGCAAGAAAAGACTGTGAAATTCAGCACGGATTGTGCCGTAATCCAGCATGAATTATGTCGTAATCTAGCATGAATTATGTCGTAATCTAGCATGAATTATGTCGTAATTCAGTATGGATTGCAGCCTAATTCAGCACGGATTGCGGCCTAATTCAAGAAGGTCTTTGCACCGATGTTTCCAACAGCCGTAAATGGCCGGTGACAACGGCCTTTTTGGCTGTTGCCGGAAGCAACAGTGCTTGCCCGTCGGCCATCGTCATGACCTGATCTCCCACGCTGACATATCCTTTTCCTTTGACGGCTATCAGAATAACGAAGCTGTCAAGGCGGCTATAGTCGAGTAGTGCCTGTCCGCAGACATCCACCACTTTTGTAGTGAAGAAAGGACAATCGACGACAGTGACTGGCTCGTTTGTCTGGGGACTATACAAGGTGCGATAGTTTTCCGATACGGTATAGTCAATACATTCGGCTGCCTGTGCCACGTGCAGTGTGCGCAGGCAGCCGTTGCCATCGAGGCGGTCATAGTCGTAGATGCGATAGGTAACATCGCTGGTTTGCTGAATCTCGGCAACTGTACAGCCCGCCCCAATGGCATGCACCCGACCAGCAGGAATAAAGAACACGTCGCCCTCGCTAACTTCGTACTGCGCCAAGGCGTGAGAAATGGTCTTCCTCTCCACCATTTGCTGAAACGCCTCGGGGTCGATGGCTTGGCACAGACCGCTGTAAAGCTTGGCTCCCGGCTCTGAAGGCATCACATACCACATCTCGGTCTTGCCCATCGGTTTACCGTGACGGTGGGCTGTTTCGTCGTTGGGGTGTACCTGTACAGAGAGATCCTGACGAGCTTCAATTAGCTTGATTAGCAGTGGGAAATGATTTCCAAAACGCCCGTAGTTGGCTTTGCCCACCAGGCGGTCTTTCATCTGGGCCACCAGCAGGTTCAGTGCCTGCCCTCTGTACGGGCCTTCGGCCACGGTTGTCTCGTTGCCGTCGACTCCCGAAAGGAGCCAGATTTCCCTGCCCCATAAAAGATTTTTTATGAGGGGATTGAATTTGAAGATGTTCATTGTTAAGCTATGTCAGTTAGAATTCTCGCTCCAGTATCTCCAGACACATGCGGCTGTTGTGGTAGGGACATTTCCAGAAGCCAGCCTTGTCTTCGTCGCGGTTAATGCTACCGTCGGGGCGGCGGCTCCAGTACCATTCGCCCTGTTCGTGGTCGATGAAGTGCCTCTCTATATAGTCATAGCAGTGCAGGGCTTTCTTCAGCGCCTCTTCGTCGCCAAAATGCTGGTACTGGTTCAGCTCGCCAATAACACACTCGCACTGTACCCACCAGTGGCGGTCGGCATCGACAGAGGAGGGCAAACCATCTCCCATGGACTTGTGGCACTCATGAATCATGGAGCCGTCGGCCTGCAGGCCTTCTTCGCTGGCTTTGGCTATCTGGCCAATGACGGGCATCGTCGCAGCCATCAGCTGCTCGTCGCCCAGCACTTCGAGCGCCTCTGTCAGCAGCCATGCCGCCTCAATGTCGTGGCCGTAGCTCTCAATGTTGCGACGGCCTTGCCACTGGTTGTCGAAGAAAAGGTCGAGGTGATGCGTGGAGGGGTTCAGCAGCTTCTTCGTGAAGATGTCGATGAGTACACGTAGTTTTTGGTCTACTCTATTCCTCACGTCGTCTAAAGAGCCATCCACTCCACCCATTCCCCACTCCTTTTTAGGAACGGGGTGGGCGAAAGACCGAGGCAGGGGTGATGAGTAGCTGTGGGTGAGGCTCCTATAGAGGTTGGTGTATGGCTCTAAGATGTGCAGATGGGTGTTCATGGTGCGCGAGCCATTCTCGTCTCTTTCAGAGAGGCGCATGTCCTGAATAGGCCGCCAGTCGTAGGTAAGGGCCTCGATATATCCCATGTCCTTGGCATCGAAGGCATGCTCTTCCAAAGAGCAGAAGAGGTCAATGGCACACTGTAGGGCTTCCTCGTCGCCAGTGGCCCGGTAGAGTTCGCTCATGCCGTAGATGGTGAAACCGATGGCATACGACTGTTTCTTCGTGTCCTTGGGCTGTCCCTTGTAGTCAACAGACCAATAGACACCGCCCCGTTTCTTGTCGATGAAATGCTCCAAGATATAGTCCTTGGCACGGATGGCAGCAGTCAGGAGAGCATCAGGACTACATACTCCCTTCGCTTTGGAGAAGGGGGTGGGGGAGAGACTTAATACCCGGTAGGCCGAGGCAAACGACCACAGGATGCGGGCATTGAGCACACAGCCCTTGTCGGCATCCTTATGCAGCACATCGTGCCCGTCGATGCGACCATAAAAGCCCCCATTCTCGTAGTCTTGCATCTTCGTGAGCCAGAAGTGCAGGATGTTTTCTTCTAACAGTTGTCGGGCCGAGGCTTTCAATGCAATAATATCTTTGTTCATTTCTTAATGGGATAGGCGTAAGTGAGCAGTATAATCAGCAGGGCAATGGCAGCGGGAAAGAGGGAGAAGAGGCTCCACACCATGGTGAGCACCGAGTTGGTGATTGAGGCTGGGTCGACCATTGTGTTGCCCAGATCGTCGGTCAGCATGCTGGCACCAGCCAGTCCTAAGAATAGGGCCACAAGCGAACCGCTGATGGCCGTTCCAAACTTCTGTGCCATGGTGCCGCTGGAGAAGATGAGCCCCGTCGACGACGTGCCGTTCTTCTCGGTGGCATAGTCGGCTACGTCGGCATACATCGACCACAGCAGTGGCGAAAACAGGCCCACGCCCACTGAGGTTAGCACGACCAAGGCCACCATCAGCCAGATATAAGTGGGATTCATAGGGATGAAGAAGAATCCTAAGGAGAACAGCAGGCAGACCGTTGTCGCCCATCTGAAGGCCTTGCGCTTGCTGCCCATCCATTGCGTGAACTTAGGCGACAGTCCGCCGAAGACCATGCACGTCAATTCGCCGAAAGTCATGAACACGGTGTAGTTGATGATGAATCCGTTCACCGTCACGTCGCCCTTCAGACAATACTCGAACAGGTAGCCTGCTACGGCATAGCGGAAACCGTTGAAAAAATTCATGCTGATGCCGATGCAGGTGAGAATAATCCACGGACGGTTGCTAAATAAGTCGGCAAAGGGCTTCAGTGAGAACTTCTCAGCGCGTACAGGCTTCAGCCGTTCTTTCGTGAGCAGTCCGCAGGCCAGTGTCATCAGAGTGGCCATCAGTCCTAAGCAGGCGCCTACCACGGCATATTGGTGCTGGTCAGTCCCTCCTACCATCTTTTGCAGATAAGGAAAGGAGAGTAGCGTGACGAAGCCCATGGCGTAGGCTCCCACCATGCGGAAGGAGGAGAACTGGTTTTTCTCGTTGTCGTCATCGGTCATCACGCCGAGCAACGAGCCGTAGGGCACGTTCACCGCCGTATAGGCCACCATCATTAGCAGATAGAGTGTGTAGGCCCAGATGCGCTTGCTCGTAGTTCCGAAGTCGGGTGTGTAGAGCAGCAGGGCAAAGACAATGCCAAGTGGTACGGCACCGAAGATAAGCCACGGACGATAGGTGCCCCAGCGCGACAGTGTGCGGTCGGCTAGCGAGCCCATGAGTGGGTCGGTGACCACGTCAAACATGCGGGCGATGAGCATTAGTGTGGCAGCATCGGCGAAGGTCAGTCCGAAGACGTTGGTGAAAAATAGGGGAAAGGCTATCGACATCACCTTCCACGTGATGCCGCCCGCAGCCGCATCACCCAGGGCGTAGCCTATCTTCTCTCTCAACTTAGCCATTCCTTCTGTTCTTTTCAATCAGTCGTTTAATGGTTTCCACACTGGCACTTGTGGTCAAACCGTCTTCGGGCGTGTTCATGCAGTAGTCTATGAGACGGTCTACCGTCGAGACGGCCACATGCAGACGTGTGTCGGCAGAAGCATAGTAGATGAGCACCCTTCCGTCATCATCTTTTATCCAGCCGTTCGAGAAGGCCACGTTCATCACATCGCCCACGTATTCGTCGCATTCGGGTACGAGGAAGTATCCGCCTGGCTGTGCGATAACCTGTGTGGGATCGTCGAGTGCGGTCATATACATATATAATACGTAGCGCAAGCCGTCGGCTGTCATACGCACACCATGTGCCAAGTGTAGCCATCCCTTGTCTGTCTTCAACGGATGCGGCCCTTCACCGTTTTTCACCTCCATAATGGTGTGGTAATGTCGTGGATTGATAATGATCTCCTCGTCAATCTCGGCATGAGTGATGTCCTCACAGAGCCCCCAGCCGATGCCACCGCCACTGCCTGTATCGATGAAACCGTCCTGCGGACGGGTGTAGAAAGCATATTTCTTAGAGTTGAGAGTTGAGAGTTGAGAGTTGAGAGTTGAGAGTTGAGAGTTGAGAGTTGAGAGTTGAGAGTTGAGAGTTTTGCCTTCGGCTGTTACGAACTCAGGATGTAGCACGACATTGCGCTGTTGGCTCTTTGATTTCAGGTCATGCAGACGCTCCCACGTCTTCAGGTCTTTGGTGCGGGCAATAGACGCTGTGGCGGTAGCAGCACTGAGGTTACCCATCTGCGTGTCGTCGTGACGCTCGGCACAGAACACACCGTAGATCCAGCCGTCCTCATGCTGTGTCAGTCGCATGTCGTAGACGTTGGTGGTGGGTATAAGCGTGTCAGGCATCGTAATGGGTTCTGGCCAGAATCGGAAGTTGTCGATGCCGTTAGGGCTTTCGGCCACGGCGAAGAAGCTCTTGCGGTCGGCCCCTTCCACACGGCACACCAATAAATAGCGCCCATCCAGCTTGATGGCCCCGGAATTGAGCACCGCATTGATCATGATGCGCTGCATCAGGAAAGGGTTGTCCTTCTCCGAGAAGTCATAGCGCCACTCCAGCGGTGTGTGCTCGGCTGTCAGCACTGGATAGCGGTATTTCTCATAGATGCCGTTCTGGGAAAAGCGGAACGAGCCAAAGTTCGCCTGACTGCTTGTCACGGGTTCGTTCTTACGTGTCAGCAACTCTTCGTGCTGTTGGCGCAAAGCCTTTACTTTTTCTTCAAATGTTGTCATTACATAACTGATTTAATTGACTGCAAAAGTAAGCGTTTCTCTTGAACTGGTCTGTCACTTTCTTGCTTTTCACCGACACTATTCTGAAATATCCTTCAAAAACAGACAGTTTTCAGCGTCGTACAGTTTTTTGAAGTCATCAGCACAAGGCTGTGAGGGTACAGGAGCAAAAAATTCGTGTTCGGCATTGCGCCAAAGTAGGAAGTAGCAAATGGGATACTGATCCATGATGGGTTTCAGAACACGAGAATACCATGTAGAGTCTGGCATGTTCTTCAACCCGCACTCTGTCAAGGCGATGAGTTTTTCATTATCCCTGGCAAATTGGTTCATAAAGTCTAAGTCGGCAGTAAGCTGTCGGACAAAGTCCTCTTCTGTTCCCCACTGATAGGCATCTACCCCAAGCAAGGTCACACGTTCATTGCCTGGGTAGCGTTCGAGGAAGCGTTCCTTTGTCCATCTGCCGTCCAGATTGGGCGAATAGCTCCACAGCAGGTTGCTGAAACCGCGTTCGTCGCGCAAATAGTCCTGCAACATATTCCACAACCCACGGTATTCTTCAGCCGTACAGAGGTCATGTCCCCACCAAAACCATGAACCGTTGTTCTCATGCCAAGGGCGGAAGATGATGGGTATAAGGGTGCCGTCGTCGGTCTTTAAGGATTCGATGAAATCACCGACGCGCTGCATCCAGGTTTGGAACTTATCGTGCAGGCTACCATCAGGCAGTATGCTACGCACCACGGTAGAGTTGCTGGTGTCCCATGCCGAACCTTCGGGGTACTTCTGTCCTGCATTACCACCGCCCTCAATAGTGGTCAGTGGGTTGCGCGGATGCCAGCTGAGCGTAACGATGCCGCCACGTTTCACATGAGCCAACAGTTCGTCGTGAATACGAGAGAAAGGAACACTGTCGAGATTCTTGGCATCGCCCATTTCAATGCCACCCAGGTCAAATCCCATGATTGCAGGATAGTCGCCCACGGATTGGAGCACATCACTCCGCCCCTCTTCGTATGCCCATCCGATGCCATAGCACGGGTCGTCTTGATGTCCAGCCATATAGCCAGACTGTTGTAGTGAGCAGAGCCGCTCTTCCAACTGTTCTGACGTTATCTTTGCTGTCTCATTCGTTTTCTTGCTTGTGCATGCGACCACGGCGATAGTCGCTACTACGATCGTAATTGCTTTCTTCATATTGGTCAACAGTCTGTTATCTTAATTCAAACACGCGGCTGGCATAGTCTTCCCACAGGGGCACCTCGATGCCTACCGACATGAGGTACTTCCCACTGAACTGCTTGCCACTAAGGTTACAGGGTTTCTGTCCTACGCGCACGTTCTTTTCAGTGAGAATGTAGGTCTTGTCGGGGGCAAGACCAGCCAGACGGATGCGGGGAATGGGCTGGTTGTAGTAGTTCGCGGTCTTGTAGACGAACAAAGCCCCCTTCTGTTCCTTCATGTACATGAGCGCAGCCACCCCTTTCCTGTTATATGGCGAGACGAGGCGGTAGAGGTCGCCGGCCTGTACGATGTTCCTTATCTCCTTATAGTCCTTGAAGCAGGTCTCTACCTGACTGCGCTCCTCGCCAGTCATGTCCTTGGGCTGGAGCTCGATGCCAAGTCGACCGCTCATGGCCACGTCGCAACGGAACTTGACGGGGATGACACGTCCGCCCGTGTTCCAGTAGGGACAGTGGTTAATATGGGCCGCCATTGCATTGGCAGGGAAGAAGAGCGACGTGCCCCACTGTATGTAGACGCGCTGCAGAGCATCGGTATTGTCAGAAACCCAGAACTCGTCGAAGTAGGGTAGCAGGCCGTAGTTGGCACGTCCGCCACCCGAGGCGCAGTCCTGTATCACCACGTTAGGGTATTTCTCACGGATGTGCTTCAGCACCTTCAGCAGTCCGAGATGATAATCCACGTAAAGATTCGACTGCTTAGCCATAGGCAGATAGAGTGAACCGACATTCTGGATAGAAGCGTTGGCATCCCACTTGATATAGGCTATCTCAGGATAGTTGGAGAGCAGGTCATCCACTATCTTGAAGGCAAAGTCCTGCACGGCAGGGTTGGTCATGTCGAGTACCAGCTGTGTGCCGCCACGTCCCAGCTTCAGTTCGCGTCCTTTTGTCTGTAGTGCCCATTCTGGGTGCTTCTCGAACAGTTCGCTCTTCGTATTTACGGCCTCTGGCTCTATCCAGATGCCGAACTTGATACCTTTCTCCCTTGCTGCTTCGACAAGAGCTTTCAGTCCACCAGGCAATTTCTTCTTGTCAACTACCCAGTCTCCAAGCGTTGACGAGTCGTTGTTGCGCTGATATTTGTCGCCAAACCATCCGTCGTCCATCACGAAGAGTTCACCGCCTAACTGCGAGATGTCGTCCATCATCTTTAGCATCCGTTCCTCGTTGATGTCAAAGTAGAGACCTTCCCACGAGTTGAGCAGGATGTCGCCCGTCTGCATGCCGCGATGCAGCATGCCGCAGGTGCGTGCCCAGCGATGGAAGTTTCGACTGATGCCACCCATTCCCTCTTCAGAGTAGGATAGTGCGAGATGGGGGGTCTCGAACACCTTCTTCGGTTCCAGTACGTAGTCAGAGGCATGCGGATCGATGCCTGCATAGAGATGATGATGGTTCTTGTCGGTCGTGTTAATACGAATCTCGTAGTTGCCGCTCCAACAGAGTGCAGCACCGATGGTGCGCCCTGTCTGCTCTTGCGGTTCACCGTCGAGCGAGAGCATCACTTCGGGCGCATCGAGATGGGCGTTGCGGGCCCCGTCGCTGTTGCGAATCACCTGTAGACCGCGTGTCAGCGGCTCTTGCGTCACGTCGGTCTCTGCCGCCCAGTCGCCATGCAGATGGGTGAGCCACACGTCGCTGCGACGGATGGTCAGATGGCCTGAGTCGTAGCGTTTCAGCGTGATGGCTTTCTTCTCCTGATGTGAAATCTCCGTCCATGTCTCGATGATGTCTACCTCCCTGTATGCTTTGTAGCATAGTTTCACCGTGATTGGCTGCAGCTTGTCTTTCAGCGTGAATATATAGGTTCTTGCTTTTACTTCGTCTTTCTGCTCTAAGTTCTCGACCGTGAGCTCCAGGTTTTGGTCGCCATTGGCATGCTGCACCTGTATGGCTGGCAGATGAATCATGTCAACGGTGCCGAAGGCCGGCAGTGCAGAAAAGTTCAAGTCGGCTCCTGCATCACGCAGTTCCTGCAGGGAAGCCGTCTTCGCACCGAAGTAAGACATGCGCAAGTCCTGCCCCTCGTCAGCATGCAGTAGCATCTGCATGTTGGGCGTTTCAATAGTTACTTCTCCCTTCCAGGCCATGGCGGACATGGTGGGAAGAAACATTACACAAAGCATTAGCATCTTTTTCTTCATGGTAGTCATGTGTTTTTTTACTTTTTTACGATACGGAAGTTGGCCAGCCGGAAATCGGCATCGTAGTCGGCGTGTGGCTGGAAGGTGATGCGCAGCGTCTGCCACTTGCCTGGTTCTGAAATCCCTTTTGTAGCCATGGGCGCTAGCGGAAGACTGACGGTCTGCCACTGTCCGAAGGTGTTGATGCCGAGTCCGTTGGCAGGATTCCACGCATACGAGTCGCCCCAGTTGAAGCAGAACTGCAAGCCGGTCTGCTCGGTCAGGGGGAAGCTGCTTTGGGTAAGCACCTCCATCTTTAGCACATAGTCGTCAACTTGCTCTACCGTTTGGTCGATCATGTTGCCGGAAAGGTCGATGGTGTTCCAAGCCCAGGCCGAATAGCTGCCCGTGAAGTGCAGGTTCTTCTGGTTGAGCCAGGCCGAGGCTCCGATACCGTCGTCGGTCTCGATGGCCATCTGTACCGAGCCGTCGACGCTGGACGTGATGCCGCTGAAATCGCCGAAGAGCAACTGCTGGGAGGGACGGAAGGGCAGGGTTGCCGTGTGGGCAGTACCTTGGGTCTGCCAAGTGAAGACGATGTCAGTGTTGTCGGGCGTTCCTTCAGGGATGAGCACCTTCATGCTGGTCGGGGTGATGCTGCCCACGCCCAGGGTCGCACCTCCGATGCTGACGGTCGACGTGCCGCCCTCGAAGTCGTAGAGGTCGAAGTTCTGGCCGTTTACAGTCACTGAGTCGCCTGCATTCGTGAACTCACAAGCCAGACTGCTGACGGTCAGCTCAGGGAAGGGAATGGTGAAGTCGAAGGTGGTCGTGCCTCTGTCGGTTGTATATTCTATCTTGTCAATCTGCTCCATGGATAGCTTGGAAGGAATCTGGACAATGGCGCGGGTATCCATCGTGTAGACATTCTTCATGTCGCAGGCCACGGTGTTGAAAGAGATGGCCTTTGCGAAGTTCAGATTCTCACCCACGAGGGTAACGGTCTGGTTGAGCGTACCCTGTGTGATGGGGTTGGCAAAGGCCGTGTCGGCCACGTCGTAAACAGCCTTGATGACGGGAGCACCTGTGTTAGGCTGCTGGTCAGCAGGGGTGTAGTTATCGTTATAATCAACGATGTTGTCGCAGGAAGTGCAAATCACACAAAGGAAACTGAGGACAAATATATAATTGCCAGTCTTTATTATCATAACTATAAACTCTAAACTATTAACTATTCACTATTCACTATTTTTATTACTGCCACCCCGGATTATTCTCGGTGATGGCTTTGTTCGTGTTCAGTTCCGGCTGCGGAATGGGGAAGAGTAGGTTGCGCTGTTGGCGGGTCTTCAGCACACCAGCATCGTCGCTGCCGCCAATGGCATTCATGGCGTCGAGATAGATGCCCCAGCGAATGAGGTCCCAGCGGCGGTCGGCCTCACAGGCAAACTCCTTGGCACGTTCCTCAATGACGGCAGAGCGTATCTTTGTCTTCGAGTTCAGTGCGCCTGCACCTGTCGACGAGGCGAGGGTAGCATTGCTGCGCTGGCGCACCCGGTTCAGATAGTCGATAGCCTCGGAACTATTGTCCAGTTCGTTCTGAGCTTCGGCATAGACAAGAAGCACGTCGGCATAGCGCAGGAAGGGGAAGTTGGCATCGGCATTGTTGATAGCATTGTTGGTCACGTCCATGTACTTCGTGGTGAAGGCGAGGCACTGGGCATCCTGAGAATAGTAGTAGCTCACGCCGTCGGCATAGATGCCTGCAGGTGCGGCGACATAGTTGCCAAGAAGGTCGTAGCCCGTGGCCAGGATGCTGTACTCATTGTTTTGCGGATAGTAGAAGCCGCTGTTGCTTTCGCGCTGGGTCTTGGCGCGCCAGCGATGCTTCACGCCCTTGCTGATGCGGTAGTCGTCGTGGTCGAAGAGGTCGTACCAGTGGCGGGTACAGCCCACCCATCCGCCTTCCTGGATGAAGTCGCTGCCCTGCTCGGTCATGTAGCCCTCGTACTGCGAATGGACGCTCACCTTGTAGGTGGCATCACCGCTGACGGTGCAGAGGGAGAACATGAACTCTGAGGCATGGCACGAGGCTTTCTTCCACAGCTGGTCGTAGGCCAGCAGGTCGTAGCTTCCGTACTGTCCGTCGATAACGGCCTTCGCCCAGTCGGATGCCTGCTGATAGAGTGCCTGCGCGTCCATCTGCTCGTAGCCGTTGACGGCAGTTTTCTGGAAGGTCTTCGACTGCAACGGGGCGTAGGTGCGGTTGTCGCTGTCGCCGTCGTAGGGATGACCCGTGCGCACGGTGATCTCCGTGCCAGCAGGCATGGCGGCTGCCGCTTGTGTGACATAGACCTTGGCCAGTAGTCCGGCGGCCGAGCCTGCCGAGGCATGACCTGCCTGCCAGGCTTTGTCGGTATTTTTGTACATGAGCGAAGCGGCTTCCTTCAGATTCTTCTCAATATATTCATAGACGGCGGCTACCGACTGACGTGGCTGGTCGTAGTTGGTCGTGGCTTCTTCGGGCTGGATGGGCAGCGGACCGTAGGCGCGCACTAGGAGAAAATAGGCGAAGCCACGCAGGAACTTCAGCTCGCCGAGGGCATTGTTCTTGGCTTCCTGGCTCAGATTCGACATGGCATTGATGTGCCGCTCGGCATTGTTGGCACGGGCGATAAGGCCGTAGCCGCCTTTCCAGAGGGCATCGGTCACATCGCTCTCGCCTTGGAAGTTACCAGCGCCGAAGGTGCCGAAGAGCCAGTCGGGGCCGCTGATATAGTCGGCGTCGAACTCCAGTACGCGGGGGAAGTAGCCCCAGCAGAACATGTCATAGATCAGTTTCGAGTAGGTGCCGGTGACCCAATTGGCGGCAGCCTCCTCTGAATCGCCCACACGCTCATCGGTCACGAGGCCCTCAGGATTCTCTTCTATCCAACTATTGCATGAGGCGCAGAGTACGCAGAGAAGGCAAAGGCTACAGAGATATTTGATGCTTTTTGTAATCATATTCGTTTCCTTTTTTAGATACTGTTATTATCGGTCTGTTTTTGTTTTTGACTTTCGAACTGTCGGTCTTTGATATTAAAACTGCCAGTTTGTGACGTTCGGACTGCCAGTCTTAGATATTAAGACTGGACTAAAACACGAAATTCACGCCCAGTGAATAGCTTCGGGCCGACGGATAGCTATAGCTATCTACCCCTGGGCAGGCTGCATTCGAGCCACCGGCATTTACGTCTGGGTCGAACCATGAGTAGTCGGTAATGGTGAAGACGTTGTTGGCCGTCAGCGAGAAGCGTATGCTCTCAATTCCTTTGAGCGGCTTGCGCCAGTCATAGCTCAATGTGATGTACTTCATCTTCAGGTACGAACCGTTTTCTACATAGCGGTTAGAAACGAGCCAAGTGCGAGTGTAACCAGCAGTGGCTTTCGGCCACTCAACGGCAGAACCGCCAGGCACACTTTCTGCCGTCCATCGGTGGTTGTAGGCATCCTCAGTAATATTGCCAATGTTCGACATGGTGATGTCGGTCAGGTTATAGTTGAAGATGTCGTTGCCCTGTGAGCCTTGCAACATAAAGCTCAGCGAGAAATCCTTATACGAAAGGTTGTGGGTCATGGAGTAGGTGAAGTCTGGATTCGTGTTGCCGATGATGGTACGATCGTCTTGTGTGATTTGGCCGTCACCGTTCAGGTCACGGTATTTTATTTCGCCTACATGACGCAGGGCCTCCGCATCGGAAAGACCGGCATAGGCCTTGTTGGAACGCACCTCGGAAATATTATCATAGAAGCCATCCTCTACATAGCCATAGAGCGTTCCGATGGGACAGCCGTTGCGCTGTAGGAACACTTGGTCGGCCTTCGACCAAAGGGCGGTGGCATACTGGTCGCCGTCGAGGCCGCCAATGCGGTTGCGGTTGAAAGCCAGGTTGGCAGAGAAATTCCATTTTACGGGAGTCTTCTTCAATGCATCGAACATAAGTGTGAACTCCAAGCCCTTGTTGGTCACGTTGCCGCTGTTGACGAGCTGTTGCGAGAAGCCCGACGAGGAGGGGATGGTGACGTTCTGCAGCAGGTCGCGTGTTTTTTTGTAATAATAGTCAACGGTCAGTTGCAGTCGGTTGTCAAACCAACCAAGGTCGATGCCCGCATTAAATTGGGCTGTCGTTTCCCATTTCAGGTCGGGGTTCTGTGGGCCGCGCCAGTCAATCATCGAGAAGCCGCTCGACAGCGTTCCGTTGTAGGGGTAGTTGGCGGCCTGCAGGACTGCCAGTGTGCGGTAGGCACCGATGCCCTGGTTGCCTGTCTCACCATACGAGAGGCGGAACTTCAGGTTCGAGAAGACGTTCAGGTCTTGGATAAACGTCTCGTCGATGGCTCGCCAGGCAACAGCTCCTGAGAGAAACGTGGCCCACTTCTTGTTCTCCTGAAAGGCAGAAGAGCCGTCGGTACGGACAGAAGCCGTGAAAAGATACTTGTCTAACAGGGTGTAGTTCACACGTGCCAGGAACGATTCGAGATTCATCTTGGTCTCTGGGTCGCTCTTCACCACGGCACGGTCGAGCGCCATCGATATGTCGGCACCCTTGGTCAGGTCGTTGGGAAAGTTGGTGGCCGTCATGCTCATGCTCTCACCGCGTCCGCTCTCGAAGGTGATGCCGGCCACGGCATTGAGCTTGTGTATGCCAAACTGCTTGTCGACCGTCAGCAGCGACTCGCTGGTTAGGCTCTTCCAAGTATTCGTGGCCTTGCCGGCCTTGCCGTTGACGGGCGACTTACCTTCCTGTGTCAGCCTGGAGTAGTAGGTGTTGCGATGACCGTCGTTATAGCCCAGGCCGAGGTTCTGACGGAACTTCAGCCATGGTGTGAGCTTTGCCTCAAGGAAGGATGAGGAGAACCACGATATCTGCTTCAGTTGGTCGGTGGCTCCGTTGACGTAGTTGGCAGGGTTGGCGGCCAGCCAGTCGGTGGCATCGGTCTCTTCCCTGACCGTTGGCGGGAAGATGAGTGCCGAGCGGATGATGCCAGTGTTCTCAGAGTTGGTGCGCTGGAAGTCGGTCGTGGCATTGGTGAAATGGCTGCTGGTGCCTATCTCTAACCACTTGGTGATATGACGGCTAATGTTGATGCTCAGGCCGAAGCGCTCGTAGCCAGTGTTACGTATGATGCCATCCTGCTTGGTGTAGCTGCCCGAGAAGGCGTACCAGCCTTGGTCGCTGCCGCCGCTGACCGATGCGCTGTACTCTTGCTGCCAGCCCGTCTGGTAGATTTCGTCCTGCCAGTCGGCACCCTCCACGGTGTCAACGTTGCCGTATTCGTCGGTGCGCTGTCCGGGATTGAGGAAGTCTTCGGGCGAGGGATTATAGCTTCCCTGCGTATAGATGAACGAGCCGCCCGTATAGGGGTATTCCCACTCGCCGCGATAGGGGTTGCGCTGGGTGCCGTTCTCGTAATAGACGCTGTTCTCGTTGGCCTCGTTCTGATAGAGGGCGTAGGTATAGGGATCAAGTGTCTTCACTTGTCGGCCAATCTTCTGCATGGTCCACTTCATGCCAGCCTCTACTTTAGGCTTGCCCGTCTGTCCTTTCTTGGTGGTTATGATGACCACGCCGTTGGCACCGCGACTACCATAGATGGCCGTGGCCGAGGCATCCTTCAGCACCTCGATCTTTTCAATGCTGTTGGGGTCAATCATTGAGAGGGGCGAGGTCTGCTGGTTGTTGCCGCTGTTGGCATCGCTCGAAGGTGTGCCGTTGGGGTCGGTGCCAAAGGGAATGCCGTCGACGATATACAGTGGCTGCGAGCTTGTGGTAAACGAGTTAGCACCACGCACGGTAATGCTCACACCGGCACCGGGCGAGCCGTCGCTCTGCTGCACCTGCACACCGGCAATTTTGCCTTGCAAGCCGTGGGCCACATCGACGGCACCGCCCTTGCGCAGGTCGTCGCCCTTGATCTGGCTGACAGCACCCGAGAGGTCGCGTTTCCTCATGGTTCCATAGCCCACGACGACCACCTCTTCCATAACCTTAGAGTCTTCCAACAGGGTCACCGTGACAGAAGTCTTTCCCTTCATGTTGACCACCTGCGTCTTGTAGCCAATCATTGACACCTGAATGATGAACTTGCCCTCGGGCAGTTCGAAGACGAAGTTGCCGTCGAGATCGCTCACGGTGCCCACGCTGGTGCCTGGCACCTGCACACTGGCACCGATCAACGGTTCGTTCGGCATGGCTCCATCCATCACGCGACCCGTAATCTTTGTTTGTGCTTCGATGCTGATGCTACCTGTGAGCATCAGAAAAAACAGAATCCATTTTCGCATATTATAAAAATTGTGTTTATTGTGCAGTGATTAGTTCGATACGGGTGAGCACAAAGCCCTTGCCCGTGATAACGAGTCCTGAGGTCTTCACCTTGTCTAAGCTCTGCTCGTCGAAGGTGAGCACCACGTCGGTACCATCAATCTTCTGCCATTGAGGTTCGGCAGAGCCAGAGAGGTCAAGCCATTTGCCTTTGTTCTCGCGGAAAGAGATTACACTCCCCTCGCCCTTTGGAGAGGGGATGGGGGTGAGGCTCAAAATTAGCACATCGTTCTCAGTACATTCCTGGAAAGGTTCGGCAGTCAGGCGCAGATTGCCGCTCCAGTCGTGGGGGAAAGTCTTTTCTCCGTGGAACAGTTCGCCGGGCTCCAGTTTGTATTCCTTTGGTGCACGTTGCACGTCGGTCAGGTCTTCATCGCGTTTCCCGACAAACTGTACGATACCCACCTTGTCTAACCGATAGTCCTTGCCGCCGATGCGCATGGCCGTGTTGCTGCCCGTTCCTGCCAGCTGCAGCTTCAACAGAGGTGCGTCATCGTTGATATAATAGGTGCAGCCGGTGGGACCGACGGGCAAACCGTCGGTCACGGACTCCAACACGTTCCAGGTGAAGTCCATGATTTTCGCAGCCGCCCCTTCCTTCACCTTCGAGGCATGCAGCACCAGGCCGTCGCCCACCTTCAGCGTCTTGAAGCACGAGGCGGGCAACTCGGCCGACTCGCTCCAGTCGCTCTTCATCTGCTTAGCAGGGCCTCGCCAGACGATGGTCTCACGGAACTCCTCGCCGGGTGTCAGCGTGACGCGCAGGATGCGGTAGTCGTGCCCCCCGATGTAGAAGCCGCGCTCGCGTACCTTTAATAATATATCGTCGGTCAGGGTCATGCGGAACGGGCCACCCACATTGAAGCAACCGTATTCCGATGCGACGCCCTGCCAGTCTTTCGGGTCTTGGAAGGCGGCTTGCGTCGTGCGCTTGGCATTATCGTTATAGACGGTGACCACATCGCCTGCCTTAGCCTTCTCAAAGTGTCGTGCCTCTACGAGTATATTGTCTTTCCATCCTGGCCCAATGGTCTTCGGACCGAGCAGGATGGTGCGCTCGTCAGCATTCACACAGAGAACGCAAACGAAAGAAACAAATAAAAGCAGAACTCTCTTCATAGCCATCTTATTTCAAGTTTTTCCATGCCTCACGATCGAGAACCACGCCACTCTGGAACGCATCTATCCACCATTCTTTTCCGGCAAACTGGTGCTCGTCGCTCTGCCCGTTGTTGTAGGCGTAGTCATACCATGTCATGAACCATGACCAGCGCGAGCCTTGCGCCCAGATCTTCGACCACAGCGACATGTGGACCTCATCACCATTGCCACACTCGGCCAGCGTGACGATCTTTGTTGAATAATCCTTGGTCAACTGGTTGAACTCCTTCATGAGCGGATACATCAGGGCTGCATAGTTGTCGCGCCCCACAATGTCGACCACATCGTCACCGGGATACCAAACGTTATCGCCCGTCTGTGCCGTCCACACCCAGATGAGGTTGTTCAGCTTATGATAGTTCACCAAACGGTTGTACATCCAACGCCATAACTGCTTATAGACCTCTGGTCCTTTGGCTCCCCACCAGAACCAGGCACCGCCGCCCTCAAACTCGTATGTGTTGCCGGCAGCCTCGTGGAAGGGACGCCAGATGACGGGGATGCCCTTGGCCTGCATCTTTTTCAGATAGCCTGCCACTTGGTCTACGTCGTGAATGGCCTGTTTGTTCTCTGCCGTACCATCCACATAGACCTGCGAGGCATCGAAACTGGTCTCTCCGGGCTTCGTTCCTGGTGTGCAGGTCAAGTTCGTGCCGTTGTTGGCTTTCACCTGCCAATGCCACATGCAGCCGACGATGCCGCCCAGCTGGTGCCACTGGTCGACATGCGTCATGTCTGAATAGTCGAGCCATCCCTGAGCGTTCACATCCTTCGAGGCATGGATATTAATAAAGTCGAACACATTGATGACTGGCCATTTGCCCGTCCACTTATGCACATTTTCAGCCTCCTGGATGTTCCAGTCGATGTTGGCCACCACGCCGCTCAGTGCTTTCTTTCCATAGACAGCGCGTAGCTTCTGATAGAGCGCCTGCGCTTCGGTCGTAGCATTCGGATTGACCAGCGTAGCGCTTGTTGCCTGTGCCAGTTCGGTCAATGCACCGTCTTTCACCTCTTCGGTCTTCGGTTCTGCTTCTGCGTCTTTGCTACAAGCAACAAAAGACAGAACCATTGCCATGAATAAGCCTTTCTTCATAAGATTTCTTGTCGTTTTAAGTTTCATGTTGTTTGGTTTTCTGGTGCAAAGATACAATAAATATGATAATTCTGATAACACTTTCTTGCTTCTTGCCAACACTTTCTATCAATAAAAAGGACGGCCATTCAAATAATTCCCTTGAATATGCCGTCCTTCCGATTAACTAACCTATTACTAACTAAAACTATTCTTCATCTTCCCAGATGTTTTGATGTTGTCTCGACAGGTCGGTCACGTTGTTGTCTTCGTAGTTGCCTTTCACTTCCAGTTCCATTTCGCTGGCTGTAAGCAACTGCTGTTCTGTTTCAGCCATCACCGTTTTGATGGCAGGCTTAATATATTGTCTGTTCATTGTTTCCAATATTTTAAATGGTTATTTTACAAGAATCTTCTTACCGTTCATGATGTAGAGGCCCCTTTGTAATTTACTATTTACGATTGTCCGGCCCTGAAGGTCGTAGACAGATTGTAAATTGTCAATTTGTAAATTGTAAATGTCATTGATGCCAGTGGTCTCGTCGTCGCTGAATGCCAGCTTGATGCGGGCTCCTGATGCAGAGAGGTCGGTAGTGGTCTGCAAATAGGCTTTGTGGGCTGCCAGGTTGTGCGTAGCCGTGAGCTTGTAGAAGCCGATGCCCTCGTTGCCATTGCCGAAGATATAGTTGTACTTGCCCACGGTCGAGGCATCGATGTCGGCGGCATAGTCGCTCGTGGCTACGAGATAGTTGGTAGAGGGATAGGAGGCCTCGGTGGTCACGGGCACGGTATAGGTTCCGGCCTCGCCTGTCACCACGTAGCCCTGATAGTCCCAGGCGGTGGTGGTGGAAGTGAGCGTCACCTTTCCTGTTTGCACGTCGGAGGCGTAATAGGCGGTGATGCCTGTGCCGCTGAAGTCGAGCTTCTTGCTGCTGCTCCAGGTGGCAATGCCGTCCTCGCCAATGGTCACGGCCATTGCGTCGTAGCTGCTGGCATAGGTGAGCAGCTCAATCTTGGTCAGCGTGGCCAGCTTGCCCTTCACCACGATGCCTTTCTGGGCAATGCTCTCTAAAACGCTGGCATCGGCAATCGTGAAGACTACGGAACCGCTGCCTGCCTCTACTCCGAAATAGCCGTCGGCAAACTCTGCGTATGAAGCAGCATCGCAGACGTAAATCTGACAACCATCGGTGGCGTCAGTATAGGTCACGCGAATAGCATCGCCTACCAGCACGTTGGCCAGCTCGCCCTTGCCGTCGTAGCGCAGGTCTTCGAAGTTTGCCCAGTCGCCCAGCTCTTTCATGCCGCTCCACACCTCGGTTACTGTTGTAGGCTCTTCGTCGGCCTCTTCGGTAATCAGCGTCACCTTCGTAATCTCGCTGTCGTCGCCCTTGTAAATATAGATGTTCATGCCGGCGAGGGCGGTGATGTCGGCCTCGGTCAGGGTGAAGTCCTTGTAGGTCTCGCCGTCATTGACCCAGGGCCACTGGTTGTCGATAGAGGGGATGGTTGTCTCGCTCCAGTCGGGTGCACCCTTGTATACAATCTTGAAGTTTGCACCGCCCTCGGGCACGGTGACATAGACGCGCAGCACGTCGTTGGCAGCAAAGGTTGCCACGGTCTCGCTGTTCAGTTCCACACCACTGGTGTAGGTGTCTTCCCACAGGGTGGTCTCTACGGTTTTTGCACTGGCTGTTCCTGCTAATGTGAACAATGCCATCATTAACAATACTGTTTTCTTCATAATTTTATTTTTTTGTAGTTAGAACTAAAAAACTATCGTCACTGCTTCCTACTCGTCGTCATCGTCCCACGAACTGCCGCGACGGGAGAGGTCGGTCATGATCTCGTTATAGTTGGCACTCTTCACCTCTAAGGTGCTGGCTGTCAGAAGTGTTTGCATCGAAGCAATCTTATAGAGCTCTGTGTTGGGCTGGATATAGGTCTTTTTCATTGTTACTCTTTTTTAAAACGTTCAACATTTATTTTACAATCACTTTCTTACCATTTTTAATATACAGACCCTTCGTAGGCTTCACGACTTGCATGCCGTTCAGGTTGTAGTAGGCGTTGGCATCGCCTCTCTTCTGTTCCTTAACATCAGATATGCCTGCCAACTCGTCGTCGAAGACTAAGGCGATGCGGGCATTATCTGTAGGGGTAATGTCTGTTGCTGTCTCTAAGTAAGCCTTGTGGGCCGCAAGATTGTGGTAATAGACGGTTGTTTCGTTTTCAACTCTCTCATAGTCTATTGCTAGTTTGTAGAAACCTGGAGTTTCGTCGCCGTCTTTTGCGAAGATATAGCGGTAGTAAGTCTTGATTTTCGTGGCATTATCGTCAGTTCCTGTATATTCCGAATATGCTGAGCGATAGACCCAGTTGTTGTCGTAGTCGTTCGTGTAGCGCAGGTTGTTGAAGGCATCAACCCATTCTGGCTGGGCTGCGGCTACGGGGATGCTGTAGGTTCCTGCCGTTCCCTTTACCACATATCCTGCCCAACCTCTCGTTGAGGTGACGGCGGTTAGTGTCACCGTACCAGTCGAAACCGCCGAGGCATAATAGGGCGTTACGCCAGCGATTCCCGTGAAGTCAAGGTTCTTGCTGCTGCCAAAGGTGGCTACTCCGTCGCTGCCGATGGTCAGGGGGACTGCATCATAACGGTTGCTTGGCTTAATTAAGTCGAGACCAGTGACCGTGATGTATTTGCCACGCAACAACACACCGTTGTGTTGAATGTCTTCAAGTGTGGCGGCATCGTCAATGGTCAGCATGATGGTCTTGCCCGTGTTGTCGCCCTCTTCAGCATAGCTGTTGTCGTCCTTTCCTACGATGCTGCTCCATCCGGCGTTTTGAATGGCGGCCTGTGCACCGCTGGCCGTCACGGTGTAGGTCATCTTGAGGTAGTCGTTCATCTGTGCATTGGCCAGTTCTCCCTTTTTGTCGTATGTGAGAACTACGTTGGTTCCCCAGTCGTCTGTTGCTGTACTGCCCGTCCAGATGGATTCAGATTCGGCGGTGAGCAACTCGACTTTTGACACAGTGATATAGCGTCCGTTTACGGAAAGACCATAGGTTTGCAGCTCAGTGACGTTCGTTGCGGTGAGTATGTAGCTGGCACTGGCCTGTCCTTTCGTCAAGTCACCACCAGAGAACCCAGTGATGCCAGTCCATCCGTTATTCTTTTGTCCGAGGCTGTATTGCCAATAGGTGACAGCTGTTGAGTTGTCGCTTTCGGTTTCTGCGTATGCAGAAATCGTAACCTTAATAATATTACCTGCTTCAGCACTTGAAAAGGATTCTTTTTCAACCGTTACAGAAGAACCGCTCCAATTCCCAATTGCGCAGGAGCCTGTCCATATTTCGGTTGCATTTACGTTGCTAGTCATTGCCAGCAATGCCAAGAATAATAATGTAATTTTTCTCATACTTTTTGTTTTTAAATTAATAGTTAGATGAATAATTGTTTTGTGTGTGCAAAAGTAGGGAGGTTTGGCTAAATAGATTGGCTTTTTCTTTGCTGATGCTGACACTTTGCAGGAAAGGAGGAGGAAATCCACAATTATCCTACAGCTAAGAAGAGAATTATGAACTATGAATTATTCTCAGAAGTTTCCCACCCTTTTAAGAACGATTACTTATGAATATTTATTCATTTTCTGGATTTTGCAATCGTCTGATTTACAGTGTGTTATAATTCAATGCGGATTATGTTGCAATTCAGGCTGAATTATACGACAATTCAGGCTGAATTGCATCGTAATTCAGTCTGAATTTCAAACGCGTTTCCGTGAAGCCTCAAAATGCAAGAATATGCAGACAAAGACCGAATGGCTACGTACGCTATATCACCACTTTCGTCTTCTGATACTTCTCGCGGAATTCCGTGGGGTTGCAGCCCTTGCGCTTGCGAAATAGGCGGTTGAAGTTGGAGAGTGTGTTGAAGCCTGTTGTCCAGCATATCTCACTGACAGAGTCGGTGGTATCGACCAATCGGCGGGCTGCCTGACCTAAGCGGATGTCCACGATATACTCTGAGAGGTTCTTGCCCGTGCGCAGCTTGAAATAACGACTGAAAGCCGTGGGTGTCATGCCCACAAGGTCGGCCAGCTGTTCCAAGCGCAGATCGTCGTTGATGTGGGTTTTGATGTAGTCCTTCACTTTCAGCACACGCCGCGACTCGCTGCTTACATCGACCTTGGCAAAGGTGGAAGATGCAAGCTCGTGGGCGTCGTCGAACTTCGACAGCTCGTAGAGGATGGAAAACAATTCCTGTGCCATCAGAAACTTATCGTCTATAGAGGACAGTTTCACCAAACGGTGGTAGACCGTCATGATGGCCGTCATGGGGAAGGCGAGGCCGTGCTTGGCGCGCATCATCATCTCGTAGATAGACTTATAGGGATTGGTATGGAAGGGCGTGTGCTCGTCTTCGAAATGAATGAAAAACTGCACCGTCACCTCGTGAATGTCTTCGCTCCGGCACTCATGCTGCTCCCATACGTGCTCCAGGTCGCTGCTGGTGATGAGCGTTAGGTCGTAGTCGCCAATCACCTCGCTGCTGTCGCCTACCACTCGACGGGCGCCGGCGGCGTTCTCCACAAAGTTCAGCTCCATGATTTCGTGGCAATGAATGGGGTAGTCGAACTCCTTCTTGTGGCGGTCGGCCACATACATAAAGTCGTGTTCGCCCAGCGGGGCAATCTCATGCAAAACTTTTGTTTCCATCGGCTTGGTTCTTTTCTCTGTGCAAATGTAAGAATAATTGGGTAAACGACCAAACTTTTTGGAAACTTTCAACGATCGTTCAAGTCAAGTTGGCACTTTTTTATGCACTTCGACTATTGCTGATGTTGGCGACGCTACTGGTAGCGGTGGCCGCATCATGGGCATCACCCCAAGAGACCATCCGTTGGGAAGTGTAGCTTCTATGGCGGATGTCATGCTGGGAAGCGTGACCTACTACTGTAAAGCAGTCAAACAACCGTTAGTTATAAGAGGCGTGAAAGGTGGAAAGAAGAAATCAGAGTATGTCCATGATAGCTTTCAGACTGGTCACGGTAAACGTGGCAGCCTGTGATGTCTCATGGGCTGGATAGCGATTGAAGAAAAGTGTGTCGATGCCAGCCGACTGGGCACCCATGATGTCTGTCTGCAGGTTGTCGCCTATCATCAGCGTGGCTTCGTGACTGGCTCCCGACTGTTGGAATGCGAAGTCAAAGAACTTTGCCGAGGGCTTGTTTGCCCCTGCGTCTTCGCTAAGGATGATGGTGTCGAAGTAGTCTCTAAGACCGCAGGCTGCCAGCTTTTTGTATTGCACTTCGTGAAACCCATTGCTGCACATGTGCATTCGATAGCCTCGACGATGCAGATAATCCATCAGCTCGTGTGCGCCTTCTACCACGCCTGGCTTCGACGAACAGTAATCGAGGAAGCAGTCGCTCATTCTCAGGCATAGGTCTTCGGTTACTTCTAAGCCCTTCCCCGCACTAAGCGGTCGGCGGAAGCGCTCTACAATCAGATAGCTGCGAGTTATCTCGCCTTTCGAATAGCGCGTCCAAAGGTCGATGTTGGCCCGCCAATAGGCGTCATAGAATATCTGTGGGGTGGGGAAGTAGCGATTGAGGGCAAAGGCCTCGTAGGTTTCGCGTAGGGCGATGACTGCATTGCCGTGGGTGTCGTAGAGCGTATCGTCGAAATCGATGAACAGGTCTTTGTATCTTAATGCCGGGTGATTCATTACAGATAGGGATTTCTAAAAAGACCCTTCGGAGAATTTTTTCGAAGGGCCTTTGTAATTGTTAGAATTCTGCTGATTTGGGTGTGCGTGGGAAGGGGATTACGTCGCGAATGTTCTGCATGCCCGTGACAAACAGGATGAGACGCTCGAAGCCGAGACCAAAGCCGGCATGCGGGCACGAACCCCACCGACGGGTGTCGATATACCACCACAGGTGGGTCTGGTCCATCTGGCGACGGTTTATTTCGCCCATAAGCTTGTCGTAACTTTCCTCACGAACCGAGCCACCGATAATCTCGCCAATCTGCGGGAACAGCACGTCGGTGCCCTGCATCGTGGGGCCGGGAGCCACGGCACCCTTGTAGCCGATGCTTGCCCCGTCGACAGAATCGACGGGCACATTCTGCTTCATGTAGAACGACTTGAAGGCGCGTGGATAGTCGGTCATGATGACGGGCTTCTTGAAGTGCTCCTCAACGAGATAGCGCTCATGCTCTGAAGCCAGGTCGTCGCCCCAATTGCAGGGGAACTCGAACTTCTTGCCGTTCTTGATAGCCTCCTGCAGGATGTTGATGCCCTCGGTATAGGGCAGGCGCACGAAGGTGTCCTTCAAAACGCCTTCCAAACGGGCAATCAAGGTCTTGTCAATCATCTGGTTCAGGAACTGAAGGTCATCCTTGCAGTTGTCGAGTGCCCAGCGAACGCAGTATTTGATGAAGTCTTCCTCAAGGTCCATCAGCTCTTCCTGGTCGAGGAAGGCCACCTCGGGCTCTACCATCCAGAACTCGGCCAGATGGCGCGGAGTGTTCGAGTTCTCGGCACGGAATGTGGGGCCGAAGGTGTAGATGGCTCCTAAGGCCGTAGCGCCAAGCTCGCCCTCTAACTGGCCAGAGACGGTCAGCGAGGTCTGTTCGCCGAAGAAGTCGTCGTCGTAGATGATTTTTCCGTTCTCGTCCTTCTTCAGGTCGTAGAGGTTCTTGGTGGTCACTTGGAACATGTTGCCGGCTCCCTCGCAGTCGCTGGCGGTAATCAGCGGCGTGTGGAAATAGTAGAAGCCGTGCTCGTGGAAGTAGGTGTGGATGGCCATTGCCATGTTGTGACGGATGCGCATCACGGCGCCAAACGTGTTGGTGCGCAGGCGCATGTGGGCGTTCTTGCGCATCACCTCGAACGACTGTCCTTTCTTCTGCATGGGATAGTCGTTGCCGCAAAGGCCATAGACCTCAATGCTCTTGCACTGAATCTCTGAAGCCTGACCGGCTCCCTGACTGGCAACAAGTTCTCCGACAACGCCGATGCAGGCACCCGTGGTGACCTGCTTCAGCAGTTCCTCGTCAATCTTCGTGGGATCGACCACCACCTGAACGTTCTTGATGGTAGAACCGTCGTTCAGGGCGATGAAGTCGACTGCCTTGGAAGAGCGGTGCGTACGCACCCAGCCTTTCACACAGACATCCTTGCCGTATTCCGTGCTCTTCAGCACGTCGATAATCTTTGTTCTTTTCATCTTTATTTGGTCAAATCTCAAATCATTTGTTATTCGTAAGCACCCATGCGCAGGCGGTCTACCTCTTCCTCTGTCAGGTAGCGCCAGTCGCCACGGCGCAGGTTCTTCTTCGTCAGGCCGGCAAACTGAACGCGGTCGAGCTTGGTCACTTTGTAGCCCAGGCTCTCGAAGATGCGGCGCACAATCCGGTTCTTGCCTGAGTGAATCTCAATGCCCACCTGCTTCTTATCAGTATCGCTGGCATACTCAATGGCATCGGCCTTGATCTCACCGTCTTCGAGCATGATGCCTTCGGCAATGCGTTGCATGTCATGGGCTGTTACGTTATGGTCGAGGAAGACGTGATAGATTTTCTTTTTAAGGAACTTTGGGTGTGTGAGCTTCGAAGCCAGGTCGCCGTCGTTGGTGAGCAGAAGCACACCCGTGGTGTTGCGGTCGAGCCGTCCCACGGGATAAATGCGCTCGGAACAGGCGTTCTTCACCAGATCCATGACTGTCTTGCGCTGCTGTGGGTCGTCGCTGGTGGTCACATAGTCTTTCGGCTTGTTCAGCAACACGTAGACCTTCTTCTCCAATGTCACGGGGTCGTCATGGAAACGGATGTCGTCGGTACGCATCACCTTCGTGCCCAGTTCGGTGACCACCTGACCGTTGACAGTCACCACGCCAGCCTGGATGAACTCGTCGGCCTCGCGGCGGCTGCAAACGCCTGCATTGGCGAGGAACTTGTTCAGACGGACGGGCTCGTTGGGGTCGAAGTTCAGTTCCTTATATTCTATACGCTTCTTATAGCTGTACTTTGCATTGGGATCATAGTCGGCCGTATGCTGACGGTAGCCGCCCTTCTGTCGCTGCTGATAGCCGCCACGTTGCTGATAGCCCTGACGGGCCTGACCGTATTCTTGCTGCGGACGCTGACCGTAGCCGCCACGCTGCTGATAGCCGCCTGCCTGCGGACGCTGGCCATAGCCCTGACGGGCCTGTCCGTACCCTTGGCGCTGCTGATAACCGCCCTGACGGGCCTGACCGTATCCTTGGCGCTGCTGGAAGCCGCCCTGACGGGGCTGATAGCCCTGACGGGCCTGACCGTATTCTTGGCGAGGCTGGAATCCCTCACTCTGTGGCTGCTCGTCGGTAGCCTGATTGTAACGGGGGCGATAGCTGCCTTGCTGTGGGCGCTGCTGATAGCCGCCCTGGCGTTGCTGGTAGCCCTGACGGGCCTGACCGTATTCCTGACGGGGACGATAGCCCTGACCGTATTCTTGGCGCTGTCCACTGGCCGACTGTAGGCCGGCACCGAAACCTTCAGGACGGAAACCGCCCTCTTCGTCGTTGTTGCGCTTGTAGCTGGGGCGCTCATAGCTGCCTGCGCTGCTACTCTGTGATGTGTGAATACGCGGACGCGGCGAACGTCCTACTGGCCGGTACTCTTTCTGGTAGCCCTCACGGCTGCCTTGCTGCTCTTGCGCAGTCTGTTCTTCCTGTTTCTTTTCGTTCTCGAATTCCATAACTCTTAATACTGTTAAATGTGTTTAAAATAATGTGTTTAAAATGTGTTGATAATTAGGAACCTCCCGGTCCCCCTTTTTGTCGTTTGATTCTCGTTTTCTAATTTTTCAATTTTTATTTTTTTTATTTTTTTATTTTTCTATTTACATTCCTGTATAGTTCCACGGCGTAATGGCCAACAGTTCCTGCTTCACGCTGTCGCTGACTTCCAGTGTCTGGATGAACTGATGAATGGTTTCCTCGGTCATTTTCTGGTTGGTGCGTGTCAGGGCCTTCAGTGCCTCGTAGGGATGCGGATAGGCCTCTCGGCGCAGGATGGTCTGGATGGCCTCGGCCACGACGGCCCATGTCTGCTCCAGGTCTTCATGCAGTTTCTCCTCGTTCAGGATGAGCTTGCGCAGTCCTTTCAACGTGCTTTGGAAGGCAATGAGCGAGTGGCCCATGGGTACGCCCACATTGCGCAGCACGGTCGAGTCTGTCAGGTCGCGCTGCAATCGGCTAACAGGCAATTTCTGTGCCAAAAATGCCAGAATGGCATTGGCCATGCCCAGATTGCCTTCTGAGTTCTCGTAGTCAATGGGGTTCACCTTATGGGGCATGGCACTCGAACCTACCTCGCCAGCCTTGATTTTCTGTTTGAAATACTCCATTGATATGTACATCCAGAAGTCGCGGTCCAGATCGATAATGATGGTGTTGATGCGGCGCATGGCGTCGAACAGGGCACCCAGCCAGTCGTAGTTCGAAATCTGGGTGGTGTACAGCTCGCGCTCCAGCCCCAGCTTCTCGCTGACGAAGTGGTTGGCAAATTCACGCCAGTCCATCGTGGGATAGGCCACATGATGGGCATTCAGATTGCCCGTGGCGCCGCCGAACTTGGCCGTGATGGGTGTCTCTTTCAGGGCGCGCAGCTGTTCCTCCAAGCGGTAGACGTAGACCATCACCTCCTTGCCAAGTCGGGTGGGGGAGGCAGGCTGTCCGTGGGTCTTGGCCAGCATGGGCACGGCCTTCCACTCCTCGGCATAGTCGTTGAGCTGCTCAATCAGCTCTTCCAGCAGCGGATAGTAAACCTGTTCGAGTGCCTCCTTGATAGAAAGAGGTACGCTGGTGTTGTTGATATCCTGAGAAGTCAGACCGAAATGAATGAATTCCTTGTAAGGGGTAAGGGTTGAGGGTTGAGAATTGAGGGTTGAGATCTCGTCGAACTTTTCCTTGATGTAGTACTCTACCGCCTTCACGTCGTGGTTGGTCACCTTCTCGATGTCCTTCACGCGCTGGGCTTCTGTCGGCGTAAACTGCCGGTAGATGTCGCGCAACTGTTCGAACAAGTCGTGGTTGAAATCGACGAGCTGTGGAAGTGGCAATTCACATAGAGTGATGAAATATTCTATCTCTACCCGCACACGATAACGCACCAATGCGTACTCTGAGAAATACTCGGTCAAGGGTTCGGTCTTGTCACGATAGCGGCCATCAATAGGCGAGATGGCTGTCAGTTTGCTAAGTTCCATGATGTGTTTCTAATCGGATAATTATCTTTTTGTTGGCAAAGGTACAACAATTAATTGTAATATGACCATCATTTCCGATTTTTTTTGTTTTTTTATTCTTGATTTTGTGAAAAGGTTGCACCGTGAGGCTTGCATAACCATACATTTCGGCTTGCAAGGTCGAATTGTCTCAGAATTCATGCTGAACTCTGCCGCAATTCATGCTGTTTTGTCCTGGAATTCAGCATGAATTGCGGGATAATTCAACTTCGTTCGTAATCGTCTTAATATCAAACACTTACAAAATTTGCATAGTTGAATAAATATTCATGACGTGGTTCCGAAGGAGAGTGAGGATGTCTTGCGAGATGTTAAAGATTGCTCTTTTTGTCGAAATATATGTAAAAATATTTGCATTGTATCCGAATTTGTACTACTTTTACGGTGTTCTATTTAAGTAGTACGCTAAAACACGTTTGTTATGATAGAGATAAACAATATCAGTTTTCGCTACCCACACCAGAAAGAATGGGTGTTCGACGGGTTCAGTCTCCAGCTTGAGGAAAGCAAGATCTATGGATTGTTAGGAAAGAACGGTACGGGCAAGTCGACGTTGCTCTATCTGATTGCGGGACTGCTGCGCCCCACGACGGGCAAGGTGAGCGTAGACGGCATCGTCTCTGGCGAGCGGCGCACCGAGATGCTGCAGGAGGTGTTTCTCGTGCCGGAGGAGTTCGATCTGCCATCGGTGACGCTTGAGCGCTTCGTAGAGCTGAACGCCCCGTTCTATCCGCGCTTCAGCAAGGAGCACTTAGAGGTCTGCCTGCGCGACTTCGAGCTGGCTACCGACCTACAGCTGCGCTCACTGTCGATGGGTCAGAAAAAGAAGGTTTTCATGTCTTTTGCCTTGGCTACCAATACGAAGCTGCTGCTGATGGACGAGCCTACCAACGGCCTCGACATTCCTTCGAAAAGCCAGTTCCGAAAGACCGTGGCGCAGAACATGAGCGACGACCAGACCGTGATTATCTCCACCCATCAGGTACACGATGTCGAGGCACTGCTCGACCATGTGCTCATGCTCAACCAGCGCGAGTTGCTGCTCAATGCCTCGGTGGCAGAAATTATGGAGCGCTATGTGTTTGAATACCGTTCGGTAGACGACGGCCTTCCTGTCATCTACGCCGAACCCGCGCTACAGGGCAATGCGGTGATGGCGCTCAGGCAGGAAGGCCAGGCCGAGACGCAGATGAATCTTGAACTATTGTTTAACGCTGTAACGAAAGGACTTGTAAAATGAAAAACTTTGATATGACTCGCTTCGGTCGTGTGCTGAAGCTCGACTTCGTTGAAGGTCTGAAACCTATGCTGTGGGGCGCACTCGCCATGTTGCTGCTCTACCTGTTCTTCTTCTGGTATGCCCATAATATAGCTTATGATTCAAATTGGTACAACACTCATCCGGAAAAATTCTCCTTAAGAGTCTGCGAGGCAGTAGGCGGTTTCAGTGCAGTTGCCTTGTTCTTTTACTTTCTCATTGCCGCCAGCATACTCTACCGCAACGAGCAGAAGAAACAGCAACGCATCGCCTGGCTGATGCTGCCGGCCACAAACTTGGAGAAGTTCCTGTCAAGGTGGATATATATGGTGGCATTCTCGTTGGTAGGTGGCACACTGACATTCTTTGTGGCCGACCTCATCCATATCGTCTACCTGTGTATGGCCAACTACCCCGTGAAGGTGGCCACTGTCTATTTCTTTGGCGCTTTCCCGCGCATGTCTGGAGATGCGGTTGTCGGCTTATGGGTGAATGTGTTTTGTGTCACGTGGTTATATGCCCTACTCGCTGCCATCCATGCCTTTTTCCTTTTGGGCGGCGTGTTCTTCAAAAAATTCCACTTCATCGCCACTTCAGCTACGGCCGTCCTGCTGTTTGCCATCTGGGCTACGCTGTACAATGGCTCTGGATTATATCTGTACTCCAATGGCATTCCGCGCATACTCTTTTATGGAGGTCTGACCGTTATCTATACATGCTGCGCGGCACTCTTTACGTGGCTGGCCTACCGATTGTTCTGCCGCTGGCAGGTCGTAACCCATAAATTTGTGAACCTATGACATTTACGAACGACAAACCGATATACATCCAGATGGCCGACCGCCTCTGCGATGAAATCCTGGCCGGCACCTATCGGGACGACGACCGCATACCCTCGGTGCGCGAGTATGCCGTGCTTTTGGAGGTGAATACCAATACGGCAGTGAAGGCCTACGACGAACTTTCGCGTGCGAACATTATATATAATAAGCGTGGCTTGGGCTACTTCGTTACTCCTGGCGCAAAGAAGCAGATACTGAAGGAGCGCCGCCAAACGTTCATGCAAGAACGGTTGCCAGAACTGTTCAGGCAGATGCAATTGCTTGGCATTACGTTAGAAGATGTTAAAGTGGCCTACGACATGCAACATTAGACGCAGTTTCTGCGTCTAATGTACAGGAATTAAAGAAATAAGAAGAGAAAAAGTGATTCATTTAGAAAACGTAAACAAAACCTATCGTGGGGCTCAGCCGCTGCATGTGCTGAAAGGAGTGAATCTCGACATCGACGAGGGCGAGTTTGTCAGTATCATGGGTGCCTCAGGCTCAGGCAAGTCGACCTTGCTGAATATTCTGGGCATCCTCGACAACTATGACTCAGGACTCTACGAACTGGCGGGCGTTCGCATCTGGAACCTGTCGGAGACGAAGGCTGCCGAGTATCGTAACCGCATGATAGGCTTCATCTTCCAGTCGTTCAATCTCATCTCGTTCAAGAATGCAGTCGAAAATGTTGAGCTGCCCCTGTTCTATCAGGGCGTCGGCAGGCGCAAGCGCCATGCCCTGGCTATGGAGTATCTCGACCGTCTGGGGTTGCAAGACTGGGCCACCCACTATCCGAACGAGCTTTCAGGTGGTCAGCGACAGCGCGTAGCCATTGCCCGTGCCCTCATTACCAAGCCGAAAATCATTCTGGCCGACGAGCCGACGGGCGCTCTCGACTCGAAGACGAGCGTCGAGGTGATGCAGCTGCTGAAACAGCTGAACCGCGACGAGCACATCACGCAGATCATCGTGACCCACGACCCCGGCGTGGCCGAGCAGACAAACCGAATAATCAGAATAAAGGATGGAATTATCAGCCTCACTCCTGAGAACTCTTCAAGCGAGCGGGGGGCGTGAAAAGAATGCTCTATGGAACTGTTGACAGAAATATGGCAGACGGCGCAGCGCAATAAGTTGCGCACCACGCTTACAGGCTTTGCCGTGGCGTGGGGCATCTTCATGATTATTGTGCTACTGGGGGCGGGCAACGGACTCATCAATGCTGCGATGCAGTCGAACGACCGCTTCCTCACTAATTCCATGAGGGTCTATGGCGGGTGGACGGAGAAAGCCTATAAGGGACTGAAAGAGGGGCGTAGCATCGAGCTCAACTCGAAGGACTTCGTGGCCACGCAGACAGAGTTCGGCGAACACATTGACGACGTGGGGGCCGAAATAAGCCGCTCGGCAGTCATCGCTCTTGGCAAGGAATATGTCAGTGCGAGTCTCACGGGTATTTATCCTAATCATATCCGCATTAACAAGCGAGAAATGCTCTATGGGCGTTTCGTCAACGAGATAGACATCCGGGAGAAACGCAAGGTGGTGGTGCTCAGCCGCTCACAAGTCAAGGAACTTTGTAATCTGAAACCTGCCAATAGCAGTAAGCAGCTGTCGGCGCTGATTGGCCGGTATGTGAAGGTCGATAACTTCGCGTTTCGTGTGGTGGGCATCTATAAGGACGATGAGAGCCGACAGAATAACGAGGCTTTCACTTCGTTTACTACCTGTAAGACAATGTATGGCATGGGCGACCAGATGGGCACTATCGAGTATTCTTTCCACGGCCTGCCCACTGAGAAAGACAATGAGGAGTTCGAGAAGCGCTATCGCCAGCGCCTCAATGCCAACCATCAGGCTTCGCCCGACGATGAGAACGCCGTGTGGCTGTGGAATCGCTTCACCAGTGCTATGCAGATGAATAAGGGCATGGATATTATTCGCACGGCCTTGTGGATAGTCGGCCTGTTTACGCTGCTCAGCGGCATCGTCGGCGTGTCGAACATTATGCTTATCACGGTCAAGGAGCGCACCCATGAGTTCGGAATCAGAAAGGCCATCGGTGCCAAGCCGTGGTCTATTCTCAGGCTCATCATCATTGAGAGTGTCATCATCACGACCTTCTTTGGCTATATCGGCATGCTGTTGGGCATTGCAGCCAACGAGTACATGGATGCCACATTGGGCCACGATGTCATTGATACAGGATTGTTCAAGACAAGCATGTTTGTCGACCCTACCGTCGGGCTCGACGTCTGTATCGAGGCAACGCTTGTAATGATTATTTCCGGCACAATTGCCGGGCTTGTGCCTTCGATGAAGGCCGCCCGCATACGTCCTATTGAAGCACTAAGAGCAGAATGACATGAGACTTGATTTAGATACATATCGTGAAATAATCGATACCTTGACGCGCAACAAGTCGCGTTCCCTCCTCACCGGTTTCGGCGTGTTCTGGGGCGTGTTCATGCTCGTGGCACTGATGGGTGGCGGACAAGGCGTGAAGCAGTTGCTTGAAGAGAACTTCGAAGGGTTTGCCACCAATTCCTCGATTATATGGGCACAGCCAACCACCAAAGCCTATAAGGGCTTTTCAAAGGGCCGCTATTGGACGATGGTCTACAAGGACGTGGAGCGGTTGCGTGAGCAGGTGCCCGAACTCGATGTGATAGCTCCCGTGCTGCAGAGCTTTAGCGGTTCGGCCGTCTATGGCGACAAGAAGACTTCGGTATCGCCACAGGGCACCACGCCCGACTATCAGCGCATCAACGAGCCGAAGATGTTCTATGGACGCTACCTGAACGAGATGGACATGCAGCAGAGCCGGAAGGTGTGCGTCATTGGCAAGAAGGTCTATAAGGAGCTGTTTCCTGGCGGGGGCGACCCTTGTGGAAAGAGCATCCGTATTGACGGCATCTACTATCACATTGTGGGCGTTGACTATAATATGTCAGGGGGCGTAAGCTTCGGTGCTGAAGAGGGTACGACGGTGTCAATCCCTATCACGCTCATGCAGCAGGCCTACAGCCGTGGCAATGCTGTCGACATGATTGCCGTGACGGGAAAGAAAGGTGTGGTGATGAGCAAGATAGCCCCCAAAATGCGTGGAGTGATAGCCCGTGCCCATACCATCGATCCCGACGACGATAAGGGCGTTATGATTTTCAACACTGAAGTGCTCTTCCAGTTGCTCGACAACCTGTTCCGTGGCGTCAATTTCCTCATCTGGCTGGTAGGATTGGGAACGCTGCTGGCCGGAGCCATCGGCGTGTCGAACATAATGATGGTTACCGTGCGCGAAAGGACTACAGAGATTGGCATTCGCCGGGCCATCGGAGCCACGCCCCGAAACATTCTGGGCCAGATTATCAGCGAGAGTATTGTGCTAACGCTCGTTGCGGGCATGAGTGGCATCCTCTTTGCTGTCGTCATCCTGCAGATGCTCGAACTCTCGCAGACCGAGGATGGCATCCTTGCTGCCCATTTCCAGGTCAATTTCTGGACCGCCCTGTTCTGTGCCGTCGTCATTGCGCTGATGGGTGTGCTGGCAGGGCTTGCACCGGCAGGAAGGGCTATGTCGATAAAGCCTGTCGATGCCATGCGCGACGAATAAAAATAAAAAAATAAAAATAAAAAATAATAGAATGAAGAAGTATGTCAAACTCATCATCGCGGCTCTCATCGCGTTGATTTTCATCGGAACCTTTGTGTTCCTCTGGCAGAAGAGCCAACCGAAGCCCATTGTCTACTCGGAGTTTACGCCCGAAATAAAGGACATTCAGAAAACAACAATTATTACGGGCACCATCGAGCCGCGCAACGAGGTCAGCGTGAAGCCGCAGATTAGTGGCATCATTGCCGAGCTGCTGAAGGAGCCGGGACAGACCGTCCAGGCTGGCGAGGTGATTGCCAAGGTAAAGGTGATTCCCGATATGGGGCAGCTGTCGTCGGCAGAGAGTCGTGTGCGCCTCTCTGAAATCAACCTGAAGCAGGTGGAAACCGACTATCAGCGCATGGAGAGCCTGCACAAGCAGAAACTCGTCAGCGACGAGGAATTTGAGAAAAGCCGCCAGCAGCTGAAGCAGGCCCGTGAGGAGAAGAGTGCCGCCGACGATGCCCTGCAGGTGGTGCGCGATGGCGTGTCGAAGTCGAACGCCTCGGCCTCGTCGACACTTATCCGCTCGACCATCAGCGGTGTCATCCTCGACATTCCTGTGAAGGTGGGAAACTCGGTGATTAATTCTAACACCTTCAACGACGGAACCACGATTGCTACGGTTGCCAATATGAAGGACCTGATTTTCCGTGGAAACATTGACGAGACCGAGGTGGGGCAACTTTCCATCGGCATCCCGATGAAAATTACCATCGGTGCCTTGCAGAACCTGAACTTCGATGCCCGTTTGGAATATATCTCACCCAAGGCCACACAGAGCAATGGTGCTAACCAGTTTGAAATCAAGGCGGCCGTAAGCTTGAACTCTTCCGAGTCCGCAGGCAAGTCAGGCATGCTTCGCAGCGGCTATTCGGCCACTGCCGAGATTGTGCTCGACGAGGCGAAGCAGGTGCTCAGCGTTCCTGAGAGCACCATCGAGTTCAGTGGCGACTCAACGTTTGTCTACGTGCTTGCCGGCTTGCCCGACAAAAAACAGTACGACCGCCAGTTGGTAGAGACGGGACTAAGCGACGGCGTGAACATTGAAATAAAGAAAGGACTCGCAGCCGACCAGAAGGTGCGCGGCCCTCAGATCATTGCCGACGACAATGAGAAATGAAAAAGCGAAAAGGTAAAACAGTAAAAAGCAGAGTATGATGAAAAGTGAATTTAGTGGTCATAAAGTTTTTAGGTTCTTGCCTTTCTGCCTTCTTGTCTTCTTGCCTTTAGAGGGACAGTCACAGCCATCGTGGACGCTCACCCAGTGCATCGACCATGCCCTGGCCCACAACATCAGCATTAAGCAGTATGAGAATCAGTTGCGGCAACGCGAGGTGCAGCTGTCTAATGCTAAAAACCAGCGTCTGCCCGACCTTAGCGCATCGGCCAGCCAGAGCTTTTCCTTTGGCCGAGGCCTGACTGCCGACAATACCTACACGAACCGCAGCACGAGTAGCACCAGCTTCTCATTGGGCACAAGCGTACCGCTGTTCACGGGTTTCCGCATCCCCAATAACGTGCGGCTGAACCAGCTGAACCTCGAAGCTGCTACCGCCGACTTAGAGAAGGCCCGCAACGACATCCGTATGCAGGTGGCCCAGGCTTACGTGCAGATTCTCTACGACATGGAGATAGCCGACGTGGCCCGCCGGCAGATTGCCATCGACTCGGCACAGGTCACTCGCCTGCAAGTAATGCTCAACCTGGGCAAGGCCAGCGAAGCCCAGCTCTCTCAGCAGAAGGCGACGCTTGCGCAAAGCCAACTCACTGCCACACAGGCCGACAACAATACTCAGCTGGCTCTGCTTAACCTTTCGCAACTGCTCGAGTTAGACAGCCCTGACGGTTTCTCGATTGTGCGACCCGATGTTGAGCACGTTGGAAGAATCGTCGCAAATGCAGATGTCCCCACCCCCGATGCCATTTTCTCGGAGGCACTGACCACGCGCCCTGAAATCACCTCGGAGAATCTTCGCCTGAAGATGGCCGAGAAGAACATCCTTCTGGCCAAGGCCGACCTCTATCCCACTATCAGCTTCAGTGCCGGCTTGGGGTCGAACTATTATAAGACATCGGGGTTCCCCGCTGAGACCTTCGGTACTCAGATGAAGAACAACTTCAGCCAGTATTTAGGCTTCAACATGAACATTCCTATCTTCTCGCGTTTCCAGACACAGAACAGCATCAAGAATGCCCGCATCGACCGCGAGAACCAACTGCTCTCGCTCGACAACACGAAGAAGAGCCTCTACAAGGAGATTCAGCAGGCTTATTATAACACAATTGCTGCCCAGCAGAAGCTGAGCAGCAGTAGGCAGGCTTGTCAGAGTGCCGCCGATGCCTATCGTCTTACCACGGCCAAATACGAGCAGGGCAAGGCATCAATCACTGAGTTCAACGAGCAGAAGAACATCTATCTGAGAGCCGAGAGCGACCTTACGCAGGCTCGCTACGAGTATCTCTACCAGATGGCCCTCATCCGCTTCTATCGGGGACAGGACATGACCATTGACCATTAACCCTCAACCCTCAACCCTCAACTCTCAACCCTCAACTATGAACTACAGTTCCAAGTCGCCGTTGTGAATCTCGTGCCAGGGCAGTCCCTGCTTGTTCAGCTGCTCCATGAAGGGATCGGGGTCGAACTCCTCAACATTGTGTACGCCGGGTTTCTTCCACAGTCCCTTGCAGAACATCATGGCACCAATCATGGCGGGAACGCCCGTAGTGTAGCTGACGCCCTGCATGCCGGTCTCTTCGTAGGCGGCGCGGTGCGAGCAGTTGTTATATACATAATAGGTGTGCTCTTGGCCGTCGTTGCCGATGCCACGGATGCGACAGCCTATCGAGGTCTCTCCCTCGTAGTTCTCGCCCAGGTCTTGCGGGTTGGGCAGCACGGCCTTGAGAAACTGCAGGGGTACGATCTTCACCTTGGCTATGCCTGAGCCGTCGGCCAGCGGAGCCTCATACTCTACCTCGTCAATGCGGCTCATCCCGATGTTCTGAATCACTTCGAGATGCTTCAGATATTGCTGACCGAATGTCATCCAGAAACGGGCACGGCGGATGGTAGGGTAGTTGATGACCAGACTCTCTATCTCCTCATGATGCAGCAGATAGCTGTCTCGGGGACCTATATTAGGATAGGTCAGGTCCTTATGAATCTCTAACGGCTCCGTTTCTACCCACTTGCCGTCTTCCCAGTACAGTCCCTTCTGGGTAATTTCGCGGATGTTAATCTCCGGATTGAAGTTAGTGGCGAAAGCCTTGTGATGGTCGCCGGCATTGCAGTCGACGATGTCAAGATACTGTATCTCCTTGAAATGATGCTTGGCGGCGTAGGCCGTGTAGATGCTTGTCACGCCAGGGTCGAAACCGCAGCCGAGGATGGCGGTGAGACCGGCTTTCTCGAAGCGCTCGCGATAGGCCCATTGCCATGAGTATTCGAAGTGTGCCTCGTCCTTCGGCTCGTAGTTGGCCGTGTCAAGATAGCTGCATCCGCAAGCCAGACAGGCATCCATGATGGTGAGGTCCTGATAGGGTAGGGCGAGGTTGATGACCAGTTCGGGCTTATAGTCGTTGAACAGCGCCTTCAGCTGCTCCACGTCGTCGGCATTGACCTGTGCCGTCTGAATTGATTTGAGGTTTGAGGTTTGAGATTTGAGGTTTGGATCATCTCCAAGCAGACCTTTCTTCCTTATTGCTTTCACTATAGCATCGCACTTCTCTTTGCGGCGCGAGGCAATCATGAATTCTGTAAACACGTCGGCATTCTGCGCAATCTTGAATGCCGCTACCGTTGCGACGCCACCGGCGCCAATCATCAGTATTCTGCTCATTTCGTTGTAATTGTTTTTGGGGGGTTATATTTGTTCTGTGGGAATCTCGCTGGCCTTAATGCCCAGTGCGCTCATGAGCGAATAGCCCAGAATCTCCTGCTGGAAGCTGCCGCCTATGCTTGGCTGCATGGCAAAAACGGTGATGTGCTTCTCGGGGTCGGCATGCCGTAGGGCCTCGCATACGTTATTATAGAGTGCCTCGTCGGGCACCACCATGATGCGCTTGGTGTCGCCTTGGCCTACAATGAACCGCAGCGTGTCCATAAACAGCTCGTCTTTGCCTACCAGTCCTTGGGTTGTCACGGCGTTGAACGAGAACTCGCCCAGTCGGCTCCTGAAGGCCTGTCCGTTCAGCTCCTGCTTATAGTTGCCTGGTACGAAGTTCTCCATCTGCAGCTTTCGGTGGTCGTACACGAGAATAACATGCGTCTCATGCTCTCCCTCGCGCAGTCCGCCGTCCAGTGCGATGCACTCCGCCCAGCGGGCCATGTCGGCTTTTGGAATGCGCCGCCCTATCATACGCTCAAAGTTTACCGTCAGGTCGAAGGCCACCTTGTCTATGTAGTCAGCGTCGGCAAGGATGATGTTTTCCGTCCAGCTCGTAGTCTTCATGATTACAGAGAGTTACTGCATGTCGTAAACCACTTGCATGAGTTGCTTGCCCAGTTCGTCGGCCTCCTGCATGGTCTGTGCCTCGCTATACACACGGATGATGGGCTCGGTGTTCGACTTGCGCAGGTGTACCCACTTGGTGGGGAAGTCGATCTTCACACCGTCGATATCGTTGACCGTAGCCTCGGGGTCGGCGGCAAACATTTCCTTGACCTTCACGAGGATGGCATCGACATCGGTTTTGGGGGTCAGGTCGATGCGGTTCTTGGCAATCTGGTAGGTAGGGAACGTCTTGCGCAGTTGGCTGGCGGTGCAGCCCTTCTGTGCCAGCGACGAGAGGAATAGGGCAATGCCCACGAGGGCGTCGCGGCCATAGTGGCTTTCGGGATAGATGACACCGCCGTTGCCTTCGCCGCCGATCACTGCTCCCACCTCCTTCATTTTCGTGGTCACGTTCACCTCGCCTACGGCAGCTGCCCAGTACTTGCCGCCGTACTTCTCGGTGATGTCGCGCAGGGCGCGGGTGCTGCTGAGATTAGAGACGGTGCAGGCGGGCAAACCGCCTGCCACGGACGAAGCCAGCACATAGTCGGCCACGCTGACCAGCGTATATTCCTCGCCGAACATCTTGCCGTCCTCGCAGATGAAGGCCAGACGGTCTACGTCGGGGTCGACGACGATGCCGAGGTCGAAACCGCCTATACGTATCTTGTCCATGATGCCCTGCAGGTTTTTCTCCAAAGGTTCGGGGTTGTGTGCAAACTGGCCGGTACAGTCGCCGTTGAGTATCTCATAGTCTACGCCCAGTGCCTGGAACAGTCCGGGCAGGATGATGCCGCCCACGCTGTTGATGGTGTCGGCACACACACGGAACTTACGCTTCCTGATGGCCTCAGTGTCGCAGAGGCGCAGGTCGAGCACCGACTGTATGTGACGCTCGTTCATGGTGTCGTCCTTCACTACGCGGCCCAGCCTCTCTACTGGTGCATAGTCGAAGTCCTCGGCCTCGGCAATGCGCAGCACCTCGGCACCGTCGGCAGCCGTCAGGAACTCGCCTTCGCTGTTCAGCAGCTTCAGTGCGTTCCACTGGGTGGGGTTGTGCGAGGCGGTGATGATGATGCCGCCGTCGGCCTTGTGCCAGGTCACGGCCAGCTCGGTGGTCGGGGTAGTGGCAAGGCCGATGTCGATGACCTCATAGCCCATGCCTATGAGCGTTCCGCACACCACGTCGCGCACCATAGGGCCGGAGAGGCGACCGTCGCGTCCGACGACTATTTTACCAGCCCCCCCTACTGCCTCCGAGGGGGCGTCTATAGTTTTTTTGTCAGGAACTATTGTGTCCCCCTCGGGGGACGAAAGAGGGGCCTTCCCCTTTTTAATGAAGGTGGCGAAGGCCGTAGTGAATTTTACAATGTCCAATGGGTTGAGCGTATCGCCTGTGCGACCGCCAATAGTACCGCGGATGCCTGAAATCGATTTGATCAGTGTCATGGTATTTACTATTTGACGATTTACTATTTACAATATTTTATTTGGTAATTTACCTTTGGAAGGTAATCTCATAGAAGTAGGGGTACACGTTGCCCGATGCGGTGCTGTGGCCCTGCGAGTGGGGCACGATGAGTCGCACCTTGGCAATGTCGTCGTCGGCAGTGGGGCCGTCGAGATTGATGTAGCTGAAGGGCACCAGCCAGCCCGCAGGAACCGAAGCCCCATAGTAACTGTTCATAAGCCCCTGGGTGAACGATGCCGTAAACTCGCTGCCAGTCCTGCTGATGTTCATAAAGTCCGGGTCGTAGGGGTCGTAGTAGTTACTCACCACCTGCGTCGTGTCGAAAATGCTCAACTCTATGAAGCGCACCTTCAGCGAGGCGTTTTCACCATCCTGCAAAGGAGTTCCGCAGCCCTTCCTCACAATCTGCATGTAGACGCCGCTGTTCTGCATGTAAACATACTCGTTCTTGCTCGTGTCGGTCATGTTGCCCTGGGCATGAAACACGCTCTCTTCAATGCGGTTGATGCCAGAATAGCCCATGAAATCCTTGATGGCGTTATACTCCTTTTCTTTCTTGTCGCCGTAGGTCTCATAATCCTTGCACGAGGGCAACACGAAGACCCCTGCCAGGGCTATGATCATCGATAATAATTTATAATTCATAATTCATAGTTCATAATTCATAGTTCAATGTTCAATGGTCAATGGTCGCAATGGCTTGCTTGGCAATCTCCTGCGCCTCTTCTATCGAGCAGTTAAGACGGCCTCCCGAAGCATTCAGATGGCCGCCGCCGTTGAAGAAGCGCGTGGCTATCTCGTTGCAGGGCACCTTGTCGACCGACCGCAGCGACACCCACACCAGGTTCTCCTTCTCCGTGTCCTCGCGCAGCGAGATGCTCAGCTTGTGACCCTTCATCTGCAAAGGCATGTTCACTAACCCCTCGGCATCGCCCTTGACAAAGTGGAAACGCTTCATCTCCTCACGGGTCAGCGTGAAGTAGCTGGCGTGGTGCTTCGCGTCGACCACCAGCTTCTGGTACATCACGTAGCCCGTCAGCCGCAGGCGGTTCTCCGAGAAGTTATTGTAGACGTTGCGGTAGATCTTGTCCTTGTTGATGCGCTTGGTGAGCAGTTGCGAAATGATGAAGAATATGTCGGGATGGCAGCTGTTGTAGGTGAAGCCCCCCGTGTCGGTCATCATGCCGCAGTAGACGGGCACGGCGAAATTCCTCGAAAGGCCTTCGAAGGCCCCTAACTGCCACACTAATCGGAACACTAGCTCGCACGTCGACGAGGCCTCAGGGCGCGAGATGGTGAGCACCGTCTTCACGTCGGGGTCCAGGTGGTGGTCGATGAGCACCTTCTTCGCGGCCGACTCGCAGAGCGCCTGCTCCATCTGGTCTACACGCGAGGCCGTGTTGAAGTCGAGGCAGAATATCAGGTCGGCATGGGCCAGTGCCCAGTCGCAGCCCTCCTTGTGCTTGTCGTAGCGAATCAGCTTCTCGCTGTTGGGGAGCCATTGCAGGTAGTCGGGATATTGGTCGGGAATAATCACCTGGGCCTCCTTGCCGTGAGCCTGACGCAAGTATTCGGCCCAGCCGAGGCAAGCACCGAGGGCATCGCCGTCGGGACTCTGGTGGCACACGCAGACGATGCTCTCGCTGCTGCCAATCAGGGCGAGCAGCTGCTCGCGCTGGGCTGATGATATAAGGTCGTTTAGCATAATCGGGTGCAAAGGTACAACTTTTTTCTGAAAACAGCGACAGTTCTTCCATGAATCTTTCAGAAGAAAAGAAAATAAATCTACAAAAAATCAAACATAAATGGCTGCGCAGGATAAAGATTTTGTGTAAGCCAAGATTGGGTAGATTTATGTTCCTCTCAAAACAACTTTACGAACACAAATAACACGAATCAAACGAATTACACTTTTGAACATAAATCTACATAAATCCCACGTAAATGACTGCGCATGACAAGAAAAGACATAAATATCCGTAAATCTCACATAAATGGCTGCGCATGATAGTTAATGCCTAACTCCGAGAGAGTTAATGCCTAACTCCGCGAGTCCAAGTATGCGCAAGGTATACTTGGGGTGTCTTTTTGCCCGAAATCACGCGAAACTCCAAAGATTCTGCGGAAAGTGCGAAATTCAACATTTAGAATGCTTGATACTGTCAGTTTTAATGCTTGATACTATTAGTTTTAATGCTTGATACTACTCCAATTCAACGCAGTCAATCGTCTGTGAGATCTGTGAAATCTGTGTGAAATAAAATAATAATTCTTCCCAAATCGTTTCCCTGTTCCGTTTTTTTTATTTACCTTTGCATCCATATTGCTAATTTGCTACGAACAATGAAGAGACTATTCTTTGGGGCCTGCCTGCTGGCGATGCCGGTGCTTGCCCAACAAACGACGACGGTCAGCGAGTTTGTGCTGGCCGGCCCCTACGCCGTTCTGCGGCCTTTCGCTGCCGACACGGTCGACGTGCAAGGAAAGAAGTTTGACGACAAGACGCTCATGAAGGGTCTGCCCCATGACTTGTCGGCCCCGTTTGCCCTGCGCCCTGGTACGAAATATAGTGGCCTCCTTCTGCCTTCGCTGAAAGACAGCCGGAGCGTGGGCACTCTCGCCTTCTATCTGAACAACAGCAGCTTCCTTAGGGCAACCATCAAGGTGGTGGGCCCCAAGAACTACCAGCTCTACGTGGACGGCGTGGAGGCCTCTGGCGAGCAGAAGTTAGCGCCGGAGCATCACACCGTGGCCATCAGCTTCCTGGCCGAACCAAACGACACTGACTCCATTCGCGTGACCATCGAGGCATCCACCCACGTGACGACCACTACCGACGTCCGCCATCCCTATATGGTGCACGACCTGACCGACGGCAAGCGTGTGCGTGGCATATCGCTCTCGGCCGACGGAACATACGCCTGCGTGGCCTGCCAGACGACGGAGCGCGGCGGCAAGAGCCGTTGGGAGTATGAGCTGCGCGAGGTGAAGACGCAGCGGCTCGTAGGCAAGCCGGCACAGAACGTGCAGTGGATGCCTCGCACGTGCGCGTATATAGAAGAGGTGTGGGAGGGCGACCGCCGCATGCTCTACACGGTAAGCCCGAAGAGTGGCGACCGCAGGTTGCTGGCTAACGGTCTGCCCAAGGGCAGCTATACCGTGAGCCCTACCGAAGACTATATCATAGTGACTGCCGAGGAGGAAGGACCGAAGGAGGATGCCGACGTGTTTGAGGTGGTAGAGATGGACGACCGTCAGCCCGGCTGGCGCAACCGCAGCTACCTGATGCGCTACGACGTGGCCACGGGGCTGTGCCAGCGCATCACCTTTGGCAGCAAGGGTGAGTGGGTAGCCGACATTGCTCAGAACGGCAGCCATCTGCTCATCGGCTCGAACTATTCACGCTTGGCAAGGCGGCCCACCGAGGTGATGGATGTCTACGTGATGGATGCCCACACGCTGAAGACCGACACGCTGCTACGGTGTGAGGGTTTCTTGGGCGGATGCAGCTTCTCGCCCGACGGCAGTCAGGTGCTCTTCAAGGGAAACCCGGAGGCATTCGACCGTATAGGCTGTCAGCTGCCTGCCAGCATCACCCCGAGCATGACGGAGAACGAGCTGTTTCTCTACGACATAGCTACGAAGAAGGTAACGCCGCTGACGAAGGACTTCGACCCCTCGGTCACGAACTATGACTGGTCGTGGGCCGACGGTCAGATTTATTTCTCGGCCGAAGACCGCGACTATGTGCGGCTCTACCGGCTCAATCCCCGTACGGGCAAGACCGAGCGGCTCGCCACGAACGGCGACTATGCCTATCGGTTCGGCATGGCCCGCCGCGCAACGGTCATGGGCTATCTTGCCTACGAGACGATGGCTCCCGCCTCGGCATGGGTGACCGACATGAAGAAGAACACCTGCTTCTTCGACGGAAAGACTGCCCTTGGCGATGCCGAGCTGGGCACCTGCCAGGACTGGAACTTCAAGAACTCGAAGGGCGACACCGTCTATGGGCGCCTCTATCTGCCCAAGGACTTCGATGCCTCGAAGAAATATCCCATGATAGTCTATTACTATGGCGGCTGCTCGCCCGTGAGCCGCTACTTCGAGTCGCCCTACGCCCCGCAGATGTGGAACTCGTTGGGCTATGTGGCCTATATCCTGCAGCCATCGGGAGCCACGGGCTTCGGCCAGGAGTGGGCTTCGCGCCATGTGAACACTGCCGGTCGTGGGCCTGCCGAGGACATTATCGAGGGTACGAAGAAGATTTGCGAGGAGCATCCGTTCATCGACAAGGAGAAGATAGGTTGTATGGGCGCCTCGTATGGCGGCTTTATGACGCAGTACTTGCAGACGCAGACCGACATCTTCGCCGCGGCCGTGTCGCATGCCGGCATCGCCAACCACACCAGCTACTGGGGCGAGGGCTACTGGGGCTATAACTACAGCGAGGTGTCGATGGCCAACAGCTATCCCTGGAGCCACCGCCAACTCTACGTCGACCAGTCGCCGCTGTTCAATGCCGACAAGATACACACGCCGCTCCTACTGCTGCACGGCACTGCCGACACGAACGTGCCGCTGATAGAGAGCCTGCAGATGTTCACCGCCCTGAAGCTCTTAGGGCGCGAGGTAGCACTGGTCGAGGTGAAGGACCAGAACCACCACATTACCGACTACGGCAAGCGCGAGAAGTGGTTAGCCACGCAGATGGCTTGGTTCCAGCGCTGGCTGAAGGACGACCCGTCGTGGTGGGATGCCCTCTATCCGAAGAAAAAGCTGTGATGACAGAGAATGAGAAATGGAGAGAATGAGAAATGGAGGGAATGAAAAGTGAATTGAAGAAAAAGACCTTGTGCCTTGTGGCGCTGCTGACGCTAAGCCTGCTTCCGGCTCTTGCACAGTATGTGAAAAAGACCGACCTGCCCACTGTCTATATAGAGACGTTCGACGGGAAGACCATCAGCAGCAAGGAGGTCTACAAGTATTGCCGGCTGCACTACGTCGACGAGTCGGGCTATGTGACTTCCTACGACTCGGTCTCTATCCGTGGGCGTGGCAACTCTACGTGGGGCCTGTCGAAAAAGCCCTACAAGATTAAGTTCCTGAACAAGGAGAAGTTTCTGGGCAAGGGCTTTGCCAAGTGTAAGAAATGGACGCTGCTGGCCAATGCCGGCGACAAGACCATGATTCGCAATGCGCTGACGTCCTGTCTGGGCGAGTTCACCTCGCTGGCATTCAATCCCGCTGCCAAGTTTGTCGACTTGGTGCTCAACGATCAGTATCAAGGCACCTATCAGATTAGCGACCAGGTCGATGTGCGTCCGCATCGGGTGAATATTACGGAGCAGGACTATCCCGTCAACGACTCGACCGATATAAGTGGAGGCTACCTGCTCGAAGTCGACGGCTTCAAGGATGGCAACTACTTCGTCACCTCGCGCTACCAGGCTCCTATCCGCATACACTATCCCGACGATGAGGAGATCAACACCCAGCAGAGCCGCTATATCAAGGAGCATGTCAAGAAGTTTGAGACGGCACTGGCCTCGGCCGACTTCGGCGACCCCCAGACGGGCTATAGGGCTTACGTCGACACCGTCTCGCTCATAGACTGGTATCTCTGCACCGAAATAAGCGCAAACATCGACGGCTTTTTCAGCACCTATTTCTATAAGGAGCAGGGCGATGACAGGCTGTTCTGGGGGCCGCTGTGGGACTACGACATAGCCTACAACAACGACCAGCGGGTGTGGTCGGAACAGGGGCTGAGCAGCTCGGTCAATGCGATGATGGCCGACATTGCCTACAGCGGCTCGAAGAAGTGGGTGAACCGCATGTGGGACGACCCTTGGTTCCAGAAAACGGTGTATTCGCGCTACAGGCAGTTGCTCGACAAAGGGCTTGTGGACTATATGCAGTCGAAGATTGACAGCCTGTCGGCGCTGCTCGGACAGTCGCAGGAGCTGAACTACGAGAAGTGGGGCATCAGCCGGAAGATGTATCACGAAATGGTGCTCTACTCTTCCTATGACCAATATGTGAGCGACCTGAGAACTTTTGTCACTGAGCATTGTGCCTATCTCGAACAGGCGTTCGCTGAGCGTAAGCCCATTGAGCCGACACCACCCTTCAAGCCAGCAGACTGTTATTACCACATGGTGAACGCAAAGACCATGAAGGCAATCGGTGTGGCCGACAATCTGGCCGTGCAACAGACCAACGACAGGGAGAGTGAGAGCCAGGATTGGTATCTGAAGGCGGTGGGCGATTATTTCCAGATTGTGAACCGCAGCACAGAGCTGGTTTTGAACGACCCCACAATGGGGGAGATAGGCCCGACGACAAACGTAGGAACGCAGCTGAACACCGTCACACCCGACGAGAGCGACAGCCGGCAACTTTGGAACATCGTTCCGCAGGGAACGGCTGGCTACTACAACTTGGAAAACGTGTTCTCGCAGCATGTGGCCAACCTGTCGGGTGGCAGCGCTGAGGACAATACTGCCATTCTGAGCTACACGAGCGACTCGCGAAACAGCGAGAGCCAGAACCGTCTTTGGTATTTGGTTGCCAACGGCCCGTTACCCGTGGACATTACTGCCATAGAGCGCGTTGACGAACCTGAGAACTACGCATTGGCCTATAACCCACAGGCACAGTTGCTCCACTTCGGAAGCGATACGCCCCAAGCCTTGACGTTCATGGCCCATGTCTATGCACTGAACGGCCGTCGGGTAGGGGCGTTCCGTGCCAATGAGTCGTTCTCTATGGGGAAAATGGCTACCGGCGTCTATGTCGTTACATGGAATGTGGGTGGGCACACCCGCTCGGCGAAATTCCGCAAGTAGCTTTGTGTGTCAGTGCCTCACGGGCCTAGTCTTGTAGCTACAGCTGTAGCGGCCCTGCGTGAGTGACTTCAGCTTGCTCTTGATAAGCTGTCGGCGCAGGGGCGACACGCGGTCAATGAACATCTTCCCGTCGAGATGGTCGAACTCGTGCTGCATCACCCGGGCTAAGTAGCCCTCTATCCATTCGTCGTGAGCCTGCATCTTTTCATCGAGCCACTGCACCCGGATGCGGGTGGGGCGTATCACTTTCTCGTGGATGGCGGGCAGTGAGAGGCAGCCTTCCTCCGAGCTGTCGGTCTTCGTGTCGTCGTATTCCACAATGTGGGGGTTGATGTAGGTGTGACGAAAATCCTTGTATTCGGGCATGTCGTCGCTCAATGGGTCGAGGTCGATAATCACCACGCGGATGGCTTTGCCTATCTGGGGCGCTGCCAGTCCTATTCCCTCTGAGGCTGCCAGCGTTTCTTGCATGTCGCCAATGAGCTGCTGCAAGTCGGGATAGTCGGTAGGAATGTCTTCGGCCACTTTTCTGAGCACGGGCTGGCCATATATATAAATAGGTAATATCATGATCGTTGTTTTTGGGGTCTCGTTGGCTTACAGACGGCGTGAACGCATATAGTCTTCCAGAATGATGGTGGCGCTAATCTCGTCGACGAGTGCCTTGTTTTGGCGGGCCTTCTTCTTCAGTCCCCCGTCGAGCATTGCCTGATGGGCCAGTACCGAGGTAAACCGCTCGTCGTAGTATTCAATGGGAATCTGGGGCATGGCCTTACGCCATCGGTTCACGAACTGCTGCACCCGGACCATGTTCTCACTGGGCTCGCCGTTAGGCTGGCGTGGCTCGCCAATGACAATGCGCTCCACCTGCTCCCTGCCCACATATTCCTGTAGCCACGAGAAGAGTTCAGAAGTAGAGACAGTCGCTAATCCGCCAGCAATGAGCTGTAGCGAATCAGTGACTGCCAGTCCTGTGCGTTTCCGACCGTAGTCGATAGAGAGTATTCTGGCCAATAGAATCTTATTTTGTGCTGTAGAGAAGCCAAGCGTCGGGATAGGAAGAGCGCAGCTGGTCGCGGCTCTGCACGGCAGCAGCCTTGTCGTCGAAGGTAGAAGCGACGACACGATACATGTTACGCTCCTCGTTCTTCACAATCTGTGCGCTATAGCCGGCGTTCTTCAGTCGCTGCTGAAGGTTCTCGGCATGGGTGATGAGCTGGAAGGCACCGACGACGACGCTGTAGGCATGCAGACCCGTGCCGTTGACGAGTGATACTCGCTCTTCTTTGACGTTCTCTTTGTCGACGCTTACCACACGTGCATTGTCGTAGGTCACAGTCTTCACTGGTGTCACAACCGGGGTCTCGGTCGTTTGGGCGTTCTCAATGGCACCGTTCTGGGCTGCCTCGGCAGCCTTGGCCTTTTCGTATGCCTGTTTGTATGCACTATCTTTCGACTTACAGCCTGTAAGCGACATTGCGAGGCACAAGCCTGCGCAAACTACCATGTACTTTTTCATATCTGCTTTTATCGTTAATGATTAAATTTGTGTGCGAAATTACAAAATATCACGCAAAAAAGCACATAAATGGCGCATAAACTTTGTTAATTTGAGAAAATATAGGCTTTTTAACAAAAAATGACGGCATTTTTTGCCCTATATTCGGTTTTTTTAGTACATTTGCTATCGAAAACCCAACTAATTTGTTTCACTAATAAAATTTATTACATGATGAGAAGTTTAGGTTATATTGGCGCTTTTCTTGGTGGAGCCATTGCAGGCGCCGCAATTGGTCTGCTCGTTGCCCCTGAGACGGGGCGTGACACTCGTGCAAAGATTACTGATACTGTCGAGGACTTCCTTAAGAAGCATAACATCAAGCTGAACCGTAAGGAAGTGGGCGACTTGGTTGATGACATTCAGGACGTGACCGAAGAGTAGGACATGCTATCGAGCGACAAGAATGTTGAGAGCATAGCACAGCTCATTGAAGTGCTGAAGCGCTATGTCGGGCTTCATAGTGAATACTTGAAGCTCGACGTGATAGACAAGGTGGTGCGCCTGCTGACGGCCACCGCCTTGGCTATTGTTTTCTTTTTGATTATTATTGGTGTGCTGCTTTTCTTCTGGATAGGAGTGGCCTATTGGTTGTCCCGCTTCACTGGCTTGGCCACGGCGTTCTTTATTGTGTCGGCCGTCAATGTCTTGGTACTGATGCTTGTCGTCTATTTGCGCAAGCCCATCATTGAGCGTCCGCTCGTAAGGTTCCTGGCCAGCTTGTTCATGAGTTGACAACCTATAGTACCATAGTAAAATAGAAAATAGTCAAATCGTAAAATAGTCAAATCGTAAACACAAATGGTGCCAACAGAGAATAACGCCTCTCCGGTAGTCTATAATACGCTTGAGGAAATTCGCCTTCGCAAGGAGCAACTAAGCAATGACATTGACAGGGAGGGCGACAGAATAGCCGAGCTGTGGGACGAGCTGTTCCATCGGCGTGACGACTCGTCGAAAGGCGAGTATATCGCATCGCTGGTTACCAATACGATCACGGCCATCGATGCCTTCTTGCTGGTCAGGAAGCTTATGAAGAGCTATAGCGGTGTGCTCAGTTTCCTCACTCCCAAGAGAAAAAAGCACCGTTAGAATGCAGAAGAAGCAAATTGTCAGAATGGTATTGCAGCTGGTTGTGCTGCAATATTTCATGTTAAATGTGCCGGGGGCCAAGTGCTATGCCCAGTACAACACCGACCGTTTGCTCACCATTGGGAGGGCGGCCCTCTACTATGAGGACTATGTGCTCTCCATGCAGTATTTCAACCAGGCCATCTCGGCCAAGCCTTATCTTTACGAACCTTGGTTCTTCCGTGGCGTGGCCAAATACTATCTCGACGATTATGCCGGTGCCGAGCGTGATTGCAGCGAGGCTTTGAAGCGCAATCCTTACGTGGTTAGCATTTATGAGTTGCGTGGCATGTCGTTCATCCAGCAAAAGAAATATGCCGAGGCAATAAGCGATTACGACCGTGCGTTGCGCTATGACCCAGAGAACAGGGGACTGTGGCACAACCGAGTGCTATGCCATCTGCGCCGCTCTGACTATGCTGTGGCATTGGCTCAGATAGACACGATGACCACTCGCTGGAAAAACTATGCTCCTGCCTACACCATGCAGGCCGATGTGTTCATGCAGCAGAAAGATACGGCACAGGCTATCGCTGCGCTCGAAAAGAGTCTTGAAATCGATCCCTATGACGGTCAGACGTGGGCGGCCCGCAGCATCATCAGCCTTTCCAGAGAAGAATGGGCTGAAAGCGAGCAATATCTCGACAAGGCCATCCACCTGCTTCCTAAAAACGCCTCTTTCCACATAAACCGTGCCTTGGCCCGCTATAACCAGAATAATCTGCGGGGAGCCATGACCGACTATGACACTGCCCTGGACATTGAGCCTAACAATTTCCTTGGCCACTATAACCGTGGCTTGCTCCGTGCCCAGGTGGGCGACGACAATCGTGCCATCACCGATTTCGACTTTGTGCTCCGGCTGGAGCCAGATAACATGATGGCCCTTTTCAACCGGGCCGTGCTGCTTGACAAGACTGGCGACTTGCAGGGAGCCATTCGCGACTATTCGAAGGTGATCGACGAATACCCGAACTTCTGGACAGGTTTGGAGTTCCGCGCCGCCTGCTACCGTCGGCTTGGAATGACAAAGCAGGCCGAGCGCGACGAATTCACGGTCTATAAGGCGCGTCTCGAGAAACACCTCTATGGCAAGCAGCCACGTCTGAACGCCCGTCAGATGCGCAAGCGCAGTGACGAAGACCCCGACAAATACAACCAGTTGGTCGTAGAGGACGAGCAGCAGTTGGAGCATGAGTACCAAAACGACTATCGCGGACGGGTGCAGAACCGTAAGGTTGAAGAGGCGTTCCTGCCCATGTTCGCGCTCTCGTTCGAACCGATGAAGAGCGATGTGCGTATGGGTAGTGTCTATACCGACAAGACCATAGAACTGCAGAACCAATATGGCGCCCGTACGTTATATATAAATAATGTGCAGGGCACTGTTGACGAAACGGAGTCGAACCGTAATTTCGCCTATATCGACTCGCTTACCGCGCTGATAGCCCAGACGTCCGACATACATCGTGCCGTGGAATTCTTGTTCCTAAGGGCTGTGGCCCAGTCGGACATGAAGAACCACGAGGCTGCCATCGACGACCTGTCGGCCTATCTGTCAGACGACTCGCTGAATGTGTCGGCCCTGTGGCAACGGGCAGTGTGTCAATGGCGCATCAACCAGTTTGAGGCTTCCGAAGGAACCAACATCGTCTTGAAGAACGCCAGCGTCCTGGGCGACTTGAACCATGCCTTGCAGCTGAATCCGGAGAATGCCTATGTGCTGTACAACCGTGGCTCTCTCTATGCCAACCGCCAGGACTACGAGCAAGCCATTCGCGATTTCACTCAGGCTCTTGCGGTTGAACCCAATCTGGCCGAGGCCTATTACAATCGAGGCATCTGCCACTTGCGCTCCAAGCGCATCGATGCTGCCTTGGCCGACCTGAGCAAGGCTGGCGAGATGGGGCTATACACTGCCTATGGTATTATCAAGAAATACAGGAAGAATTAAGAACAGAAGGAGATAATTATGGAAAAAGAAGCAACACAAATTTGGAACCGCATCCTGACCACCGTGCTCCGTATGCCAGGTGTCAGAGTTGACAGGGTCGCCTTCCTTACGCGTTCCCTGAGTGGCTATGCCGGACAGCAGAAGCTGAGTCTCTTGCCAAACGTGCGTCCCTATGCCATTGTCGACGACAACGTCATTGACCGTGTGGCAGGGGCCTGCATACGTCAGCACACAGCCTTGGCCACTACAGCCTCGACCATAGCCGGCCTGCCTGGTGGACTGGCTATGGTTGCCACGCTGCCCAGCGACCTCACTCAGTATTATTATCATGTGGTGGTGCTTGCCCAGAAACTGGCCTATCTCTACGGCTTTCCCGCTTTCTTTGCCACTACTGACGACGACGAGACCGACGATCAGCTGAGTGATATGGCTACCGATTTGCTCACCATTTTCATTGGCTCGATGATGGGTGTCAGGGTGGCCGACGAAGGTATCGGCCAGTTGGCTCGCGGCATTGCTACAACGGCTGTCAGCCGTTTGCCTCGTGTGGCCATTACCCGTGCCGCCATCTATCCTGTGGCCATGCAGGTGGCCCGCCTTGTCGGTGCCAAGCTGACGCGTGAGGGTTTTGCCAAGACTGCCGGTAAGTTCATTCCCATAGCCGGAGGCATATTCTCAGGTACGCTCACACTCTTCACGTTCCGTGCCGGTGCCCGCAGGCTGCAGCACCGATTGCAGGCTCAGCGCCGTCATTTCAAGGAGGCGCAGGTCGATACCATCGACTATGCCAGTATCCGTGCCACTCTGGCCAAAGCCGAGCAAGGCGAACGTGACCCTCGGTTGCAGCGCCTTGCCATGGTTCAGGCTATGGTCAACATGGCAAACATATCCGACGACCTGTCGCCGTCGATGCAGGATTTCATTGAGGAACAGATTGCGCATGCCAACCTGACCGATGCCGACCAGTTGTCGCTGCTTGAGACGCTGGGGACGGAGTATAGCATTGACGTCGACTACGACCTGCTGGCCTCCGAGCCTTCCGTAGCGCTTACCACTGTCAGGCGGCTCATCGATGTGATGCGTGTGGCGGGCCGGCAGTCGGTAGCCGAGAAGATGTATCTCACCATGACGGCCAAGACGCTCGGCGTGAGCAAGGAGGCTCTCGACGAGCTGTTGCAGGCAGACAAAAAGGAATAAAGTATATGAAAAACTTGAAATGGGGGTTCATAGGCTGTGGCGAGGTGACTGAGAAGAAGAGCGGCCCTGCCTTCGGCGAGGTCAATGGTTCGAGTGTGGTGGCGGTGATGAGCCGGTCGGCACAGAAAGCTCGCGATTATGCCGAACGTCACGGAGTGGCACGATGGTATACCGATGCCACCCAGCTGATCGACGACCCTGAGGTGAACGCTGTCTATGTGGCTACTCCGCCGTCGAGCCATGCCACGTTTGCCATCATGGCCATGAAGGCAGGAAAGCCTGTCTACGTCGAGAAACCATTAGCGGCAAGCTATGACGACTGTGCCCGTATCAACCACATCAGTGAGCAGACGGGGGTGCCGTGCTTCGTGGCTTACTATCGCCGCTATCTCCCTTATTTCCAGCGAGTGAAGCAGATTGTTGAGCAGGGGGTGATAGGCCGTGTCATCAATGTGCAGGTGCGCTTTGCCGTGCCTCCCCGTGAGCTCGACTATGCTCATCCCGAGCGTTTGCCGTGGCGGTTGCAGCCCGACATTGCCGGTGGCGGCTATTTCTACGACCTCGCCCCGCATCAGCTTGACCTTTTGCAGAACATGTTTGGAGTGATTCTTGAGGCTCAAGGCATCTGTGCCAATCGTGGCGGTCTTTATGAAGCCGAGGACTCTGTGAGTGCTGCCTTCCGTTTCGAGAACGGTCTGCCTGGCTCTGGCTCCTGGTGCTTCGTGGCCCATGAGTCGGCCCGTGAGGACAGCATCCAGCTGATTGGCGAGAGCGGGTCGCTGCGTTTCTCCGTGTTCGACTATGCGCCCATCGTGCTTCACACCAGCGAGGGCACACAGCATATTGAGGTGCCCAACCCGCTTTATGTGCAGTTTCCGCTGATTAAGAATGTCATCGAGCATTTGCAAGGCATCTCGGTGTGTACCTGTACCAGCGTGTCGGCCACACCTGTCAACTGGGCTCTCGACCGCATATTAGGGAAGTTCTAAAAGATTGAAGATTGAAAATTGAAGATTGAGGATTGAAGATTGTAGGTTGCAAATGGCTTTGGGTGATTGTGATGTCATCTGTGCTTTGTCATATACCGTTTAACCCCGCAGAAGCGCAGGCTCGTATGGGTGAGACCGTCGATACCATTCTGGGACGTTCGCTCAAGGCGATAGGCAATGGTATCGACGAGGTGCGTACCATTGTGAGGGGCTTCGACTATCTTGACACCACCTACATCGAGCCACAGCACTATTTCTTCACCGTGATGCTCCAAGGCTCTTATATCTACGACCGCTACTGGCTCTACGGCAAGGAGCAGAGTGTAACGTTCATGCCGGAGGGCGACTTCCGCTTAGGGCCGTATTTCGGATGGAAATGGGCCTTCGCCGGCTATATGCTATCGCTCAACCACAACAATTTCGATAAGAAAAAGTCGGAGATTGCACTCAGCATCTACACTTCGCAGATAGGCATCGACTTGTTCTACCGCCGCACCGGCAGCGACTACAAGCTGCGCGATGCCAACTTTGGCGAGGAGGCCCGCTTCCACTCCATGGAAGGCGTGTCTTTCGACGGTGTGAAGGCTGGCATCACCGGTTTCAGTCTCTATTATATCTTCAATCACGGTCGTTTCTCCTATCCCGCCGCTTTCTCACAGAGCACGGTGCAGAAGCGCAGTTGCGGCTCGTGGATGGCAGGATTGGGATATACGAAGAACACGCTGGAACTGGACTATATCAAACTGCAGCAACTACTTGACGAGCGTTTGGCACCACATCGTGTCAGGCTCGATTCCACCCTCATGTTCAGTAACATGAAGTACCATGACTTCTACGTGTCCTGCGGCTATGCCTACAACTGGGTGTTTGCGTCCCGGTGGCTCTTTTGTGCCAGCGGACAACTGGCGCTGGGCTATAAGAAGAGCACGGGCGAGGCTGTGGGCAAGGATACGTCGGGCTTCAAGTTCGAGAACATCAGCCCTAACATGATAGGACGCTTCGGCTTGGTCTACAACAACATGCGCTGGTACAGTGGGTTGAGCTTCATCGTGCATTCAAACAACTATCGCCGTTCTCACTTTTGGACGAACAACACTTTTGGAAGCATGAACATGTATGTGGGATACAATTTCGGACTGAAAAAGAAATACAGAAAGAATTAAGGATAGAAGCATGAAGACAACGAAACTGAATAGAAGCGACGGGCTGCAGATGGCATGGCTTTTGCTGGTGGTAGGGTGCTGCATGACGTGTGCCACCGCAACGGCACAGATGGCTGTTGCCTACGAGAAGAGCGACAGCCTGCTTGTAGAGCAGCTCCTTGAAAAGGGGCAGGGACAGCCCACGCTCTTTTTTGCCCGTCGGTTGCTCGGTGTGCCCTACGTTGCCCACACCCTTGAGGTGGGCGACGAGGAACAGCTTGTGGTCAACCTGCGGGAAATGGACTGTACGACGTTTGTTGAGACTGTCGTGGCACTGGCCATCTGTGCTAACAGGGGCGAGAAGAGCTTTGCCCACTATGTGCAGACGCTTGCCCAACTGCGCTACAGGAAAGGGGCGATCGACGGCTACACAAGCCGCTTGCACTATTTCACCGACTGGATTATCGACAAGCAGCAGATGGGGCTGGTGCAGGAAATCGACCAGCCCAACCCGCCTTTCAAGGGCTTGCAAACACTCAGCATAGACTACATGAGCAAGCATCCCCAGGCCTACAAGGCGTTGGCAGGCCACCGCGACCGTGTGGCTGTCATTGCCGAGCAGGAAAAAAGGCTAACGGGACTCACCTTCCGTTTCATTCCCAAGCGTGAGGTGAAAAACACCCAGGCGCTGCGTCGGGCAGTGAAAGATGGCGACATCATTGCCATTACTTGCTCGAAGCCTGGTCTCGACATTGCCCATCTGGGCTTTGCCGTGTGGGGTAGGGACGGGCTGCATCTTCTCAACGCCTCACAGCTGCACAGGCAAACCGTCGAGGAACCCATGACACTAAGAAAATATTTGTCGAAACACCCGTCCCACACAGGGATAAGAGTAGTCAGATTGAAAATGGAGAAATAGAATCCGTAAATCGAAAATCCGTAAACAGTAAATAAATATGATGGAATTACCTGATTTTATGAGTTATGCCAACAAGTTCTCGCAAAGCGACTTCGTTGACAAAATATCGAGAGTGGCCAAGCGGGCCGGTTCAAAGTTGGTCTATGCAGCACTCATCTTGTACTACACGTTGCAGAGCGACAAAATCAGCGTGAAGAACAAGGCGGTTATCATTGGCGCATTAGGCTATCTGATCAGCCCCATCGACGTAGTTCCCGATGCCATCCCCATCGTTGGCCTGGGCGACGACCTTGCCGTGCTGTTGTATGTGCTCAAGACCGTGTGGACCGATGTCGACCCCTCCATCAAGGAACAGGCCAGGAGCAAGCTCGCACAATGGTTCGACGAAGACGAGATCCACGAAATTGACGATCTCGTTTCCTAAGTTGCTGGTTCCCAGTGTGTTGTAATTTGTGCTGAATTGCGTCTCAATTCATGCTGAATTACGCTACAATTCAAGCTTAATTGTAACGCAATTCAGCATGAATTTCAGACGTCGTTCCGTAAAGCCTCAAAATGCATGATTATGCGCATTATTTTCTCATATTCTTCATGGCCGATGCCATCTGCATCATCTTGCTCCTGTCCATGCCCGTAACCATCTTCATCATCTTACGGGTCTGGTCAAACTGCTTCATGAGGCGGTTCACGTCTTCAAGCTTTGTGCCACTACCCTTGGCAATGCGCATGCGGCGGCTCTGGTTAATGATGTCGGGGTTGGCACGTTCTTTCGGGGTCATCGACTGAATGATGGCCTCAATGTTCTTGAAGGCATTTTCGTCGATGTCTGCATCCTTAATGGCCTTGCCTACGCCAGGTATCATGCCGGCCAGCTCCTTGATGTTGCCCATCTTCTTGATTTGCTGAATCTGCCCCATGAAGTCGTCGAAGTCGAACTTGTTCTTGCGGATTTTCTTTTCCAGTTTCTTCGCCTGCTCTTCGTCGAACTGCATCTGTGCTCTCTCAACGAGCGACACCACGTCGCCCATGCCCAGTATGCGGTCGGCCATGCGCTCCGGATGAAACACGTCGATGGCCTCCATCTTCTCGCCAGTACCCACAAACTTAATGGGCTTGGTGACTACCGTGCGAATGCTGAGTGCGGCACCACCACGGGTATCGCCGTCGAGCTTGGTGAGCACCACGCCGTCGAAGTCGAGGCGGTCGTTAAACTCCTTCGCCGTGTTCACGGCATCCTGACCTGTCATCGAGTCGACCACGAAGAGCGTCTCGTCGGGACCCACGGCCTCCTTCAGTCGTGCTATCTCGTCCATCATCTCCTCGTCGACGGCCAGACGGCCGGCGGTATCGACAATCACTACGTTGTAGCTCTCCTGCTTGGCCTTGCGGATGGCGTTCTGGGCTATCTCGACTACGTCTTTGTTGCCCTCCTCAGTATAGACGTCTACGCCTACGGTCTGCCCCACCACCTTCAGCTGCTCAATGGCAGCAGGACGGTAAACGTCGCAGGCCACCAACAGCGGCTTCTTGTGTTGCCGCGTCTTCAGCAGGTTGGCCAGCTTGCCACTGAAAGTGGTCTTACCAGAGCCTTGCAGGCCCGACATCAGAATCACTGCCGGACGGTTCTCCAATTTCAGCTCGACAGCCTTGCCACCCATCAGCTCGGTGAGCTCGTCGTGAACAATCTTCACCATCAGCTGGCTGGGCTTGATGGCCGTCAGCACGTTCATGCCCATAGCCTTCTGCTTCACCGTGTCGGTAAACTGCTTGGCCACCTTATAGTTCACGTCGGCATCGAGCAAGGCGCGACGCACGTCTTTCAGGGTCTCTGCAACATTTATTTCAGTGATTTTCCCCTCACCCTTCATTATCTTGAAGGAACGTTCCAGTCTTTCAGATAAGTTCTCAAACATCGTAGTGATTTGCTATTTGACGATTTACTATTTACAATTGAGGGTGCAAAAGTACGCAAAAAAAATGAGACCTACAAATATTGGTCTCATTTTTTGTTTTCTTAGGGCAGCAAAAAAGATGTTTCCTTGCCTATATTATAATAAGGTGTATAACCACCCTTGTGAACACTATTTGCAAAGAATTCGAAAAGAATCTCATGGTTACAATTTTTTTCAACCCCTTCGCTTGTTCTATTCCAAATATTTTTCTTACCTTTGCAGCGAACTTTTCTGGAAACACGGAGCATGGGTGAGAATCCCTTGCCGAGGTGAAGACCAGGAAGTTCCGCCTACTCGGTAGGCAACCTCACGCCGTACATGCCCTTCCGAGGGCTGTGAAGGTGTGGGCTTAGTGGTATAGCGTCTTACAACGCTTTGTTTTTGGACACTTGAAACTGCGAACTTCAATTATCCAGTCAAGAACATTGCAGAGTAGATGCTTAGGCGTGGTTATACAACACCCCGTCAGTGTGCTGAGAGGCTCGTGTAGCCTCAATAGCACACTTTTATGGGTGTATTGTATGTTTTCACGGCGTGAGCGTCAATATTCTGTCTGTTTACTGGAAAGGTTTTCGCAGGCCTAAGTGACGGACGGGCAGAGTGAGAGTTCACGCTTCTTTTGTTTCCTCCGGGTCTGCCTTCCCAAGACCCCAGAATCCCAAGGAACGTGTTTTGCTGATACCGCAAAGAGAGAGATGTGCCGAAGCAGTCGGCAGTCGTCAAGAGTCCGGTATGGATGCATCGTTTGGCGCTCGCATAGCGGTTGAAAACATTGGTAAGGGAACCCCTTCCTTT
>CAJONO010000088.1 GCA_905235905.1 uncultured Prevotella sp. | reverse complement strand
CCCGTGTTTGCATACGCTCTATATCGACAAACCCATGCAGGGACATAACCTGATGCAGGCCATTGCCCGTGTAAACCGTGTGTATAAGGACAAGCCTGGCGGCTTGGTGGTTGATTACTTAGGCATTGCCTCGGATCTGAAAAAAGCCTTGTCGTTCTATTCCGACTCTGGTGGCAAAGGCACCCCCACGCAACAACAGGAACAGGCTGTTGCCTTGATGCAGGAGAAACTGGAAGTGGTGGAACAGATGCTTTACGGACTGGACTATCAGCAATACTTCGCAGAGAATACATCGGGCAAACTGTCGTGGATTCTGAAGACCGAAGACTTCATCCTCGGCTTGGAGGATGGCAAGAAACGGTTTGTCAACGAGGTGACTGCCTTAGGTAAGGCATTTGCCATTGCCATCCCGAATGAACAGGCTATGGACGTGAAGGAAGAGGTTGCCTTCTTCCAAGCCGTGAAAGCCCGACTCTGTAAGTTCAACCAGTCAGGCAACGGACGGAATGACGAAGAGATAGAAACGACTATCCGACAAGTCATCGATCAGGCATTGGTATCGGAAAAAGTCATTGACATCTTCGATGCAGCAGGCATCAAGAAGCCCGATATATCCATCCTCTCGGAAGAGTTCCTGATGGAACTGAAAGGCATGGAACACAAGAACATTGCGATGGAAGTACTGCGCAAACTACTTGAGGACGAAATCAAGGCCCGTTCGAAATACAACGTAGTGGAAGGTCAGTCGCTGATGGAAATGCTCGACCGCAGCATCAACCGCTATCACAACAAGGTGATTACGGCAGCAGAGGTCATAGAAGAACTCATCAAACTCAGCAAGACCATCGTTGAGAAAGACGAGGATGCCAAGAAGATGGGGCTGAGCACCTACGAGTATGCTTTCTATACTGCTGTGGCCAACAATGAGAGTGCCAAAGAACTGATGGGCAAGGACAAACTGCGGGAACTGGCTGTTGTCCTGACAGAGACCATCCGCAAGAATGCCTCCATCGACTGGACCATCAAGGAAAATGTGAGGGCCAAGATGAAGGTAGCCGTCAAACGGCTGTTACGCCGCTATGGCTACCCACCCGACATGCAGCTGTTGGCAACGGAAACCGTGTTGAAGCAGGCAGAGAAGATAGCAGAAGAAATTATTAACAATGAAATATAACAAGAGACTTATGAAATACGAAGAAGCGATACAGCAACTGGAAACCATCGTGAGAAAGATGGAAAGTGGCGAATACGATGTAGACGAACTGGCCGAACAACTGAAAACGGCTCAGAAACTCATAAAGCTCTGCCGCGACAAGCTGACCAAGGCCGACGCTGAAATCAAGAAGATACTGGAGAAAGATGAATAAACCGTCAGAAAATTTGGCCGTTTCATAATAAATCCGTACTTTTGCGGTATGATTCAGAAGAAAAGAAGAAGAATCACCGATGCAGAAAGGAAAGATGCATACAAATATGCCAGCAAGTTCGTGCTTGACATAGCTAAATTGGTGTTTGCTGGTGTCATTCTCAGTACCATTACGGGAATGAACATGAGTGAAGGCCCTGTCATCATCATTAGCAGTATTACGCTTATTATTCTGATTCTGTTTGGTGCCTATCTATATTATATCTCTATCAAAAACTTTTAACATTATGGCTTACGTATATTTCTTAATCGGAGTAGGTGCGGTCGCTATCATTGCATGGATAGGGGTGGCCATCTATGAGAACAGCAGTTCTAAACAATTAAAAACAGAATAAAAAAACCAACATAACCAGAAATGAAGAACTTAGATTGGGCCAATCTGTCGTTCGGCTACATGAAGACAGATTACAACGTGCGGTGCTACTACCGCGATGGAAAGTGGGGGGAGATTGAGGTCTGCTCCGACGAGTATTTGAAACTGCACATGGCAGCCACCTGCCTGCACTACGGTCAGGAGGCTTTCGAGGGCCTGAAGGCCTATCGCTGCCCTGACGGCAAGGTGCGCATCTTCCGCGTCGACGAGAATGCCGCCCGCCTGCAGTCGACCTGCCGCGGCATCATGATGCCCGAGGTGAGCACCGAGCTGTTTACGGAGATGGTGAAGAAGGTGGTGCGCCTGAACCAGGAGTGGATTCCCACCTACGAGAGCGGTGCCACGCTCTACATCCGCCCACTGCTCATCGGCACCAGCGCACAGGTAGGCGTACATCCCGCCAAGGAGTACTGCTTCTTGATTTTTGTCACCCCCGTAGGCCCGTACTTCAAGGGAGGCTTTGCCGCCAACCCCTACGTCATCATTCGCGACTACGACCGTTCGGCTCCGCTCGGCACGGGTAAGTATAAGGTAGGTGGCAACTATGCCGCCTCGCTCTTTGCCAACAACCTGGCTCACGAGAAGGGCTACGCCTGCGAGTTCTATCTCGACGCCAAGGAGAAGAAATACATGGACGAGTGT
>CAJONO010000087.1 GCA_905235905.1 uncultured Prevotella sp. | reverse complement strand
GCGCAAAGTTCTTTTATATTTGTTTAACTCAAAATGTGACTGCAAATCATCCATAAGTTGGGTACATCAAATTGAACACCCTATTTCCGAATTCTCTTCCTACCTTTGCCGAAAAAAACAGGTATGAAGAGCATTCTTTTTGTCATCAGCATCATCCTTCTTGGGCAAGTAACGGCACTGGCCCAGAAGGTGCTTTGGGTCGACTACGAGCGACTGTTGCGCGACTTCACCATAGAACAGCCCGACACAATGCCATCCAACTATTGGGAAAGCTACTCCCGCCAAACCGACGACCAGGGGGCATGGCAGCTCTTGTCTGCACCCGACCTTGCCACTTTTACGGCCCATGACGGGCAGCTCACCGTTCAGAGCCTGAAAACAGGGCAGGCATGCCTATACCATTTCTTCCAAGACCTTCGCCTCCAAGCCGACTCACTGACGCTGACGGGCGAGGTGAAAGTGAGCGATGGCACACAGTTTGGGGCGCTGATGTATCAAGACCAGACGCATCAGTCGTGCAACGTAAAGGGAAACAGGCGGCAGTGGCAACCCTTCCGGCTCAGCATTCCCTTGGCCGACAGTGAGCGCGAAGGGCAGCAGATAGTCTGCCTTTATCTCTATTTCACAACCGAACGCACTGGTGCGAAGACCCAGTTGCGGCGATTACGCATGCTCGTCGACGGGAAGCCGTTGTCAGAAGCAAGCCCTGCACCGCCCGCCAACAGCGACCATGAGTTCGACGTGGGGTCACGTTTCTCCCTGCCCGACACGCTGACTGCCGAACAAGCAGAGCGTTTGGCAACCATCTGTCGCGTGTGGGGCTATCAGAAATATCATCATCCCGACTTGCGCCAAGGCCTGAAGGACTGGAACTTCGAACTGTTCCGCATCCTGCACGATGCCTTCTATGCCGACAGCGAGGAGCAGTTCTGGCAGGCACTGAACGCACACATCCCGTCCATCACGCAATTGCCCAAAGGCTATCAGCACCACTACGCGCTCAGCTACTGCCGAGGTAATCAGGAAGAAGCCTGCGAACGATGCTTCCGCGTCATCAATGAGACGGCTTACGACCACGTTCCCGTCAGCGACGACGGCTACCGTCTGTTGGGGCTCTTCCGCTATTGGAGTGCCATGTACTACTTCCATCCCTACATGCCTAAGCTACGAGAACGCTGGCTGCAACTGCTGCCCGACTTCATTCACCGTTTTGCCTCGGCCCGCACCGACAGCGATTTCGATGTGGCCTGCAAAGTGGCAGCGGCAGCACTGAAGGACACGCACACCGTTTTCTATGGCGACAAGACCAATGTCGAGGCAAGAACGATGTGGCACGGTTTCTACCTTCCTATGAAAGTCATGCTGACACGCGACGGGGAGAGCCTCCTAATTACGCAATTTCCGGCGAAAGGCATGCAGAAAAGCCCACTACGCTTGGGCGACCTCATTACCCACGTGAACGGTCGTTCTGTCAAAGACATCAGAGCCGAGCGGCAGATATACTCCAACTTCAAGGGCACATCGCTCGACCATTACGCCTCGGCCTACGCCTCGTTTGATGGCGATTCGGTATGCTACGGCATCATCCGACGGGGACAGCCCATGACCGTCAGCCTCACCCATGCCATGCAATACTGGGCCGACCCACTTCCAGAGGCCGTTCCCGACACCACCCGCATGCTCACCGACAGCATTGCCTACGTCAATCTCTGCACAATTCGTCGCCAACAGCTTGCCGAGCTATTACCCACATTGACACACACCAAAGGCATCGTTTTCGACCTGCGCGGCTATCCTGCCGACAACATCCGCGACGTGCTGGCCCACTTCCTGTTGCCCCGTCCTACCGTCATTTGCCAGTACGACTGCGCCGACCTGCAACATCCCGGAGCCTTCTTCCGCAATTCCTATACTACCAAGGCAGGGCGAGAGAATGCCGACTACTATCGTGGAAGGGCCGTTGTGCTGGTCAGCGGAGCAACCGTGAGCGCCGCCGAACTCACAGCCGAAGTCATCCGCCAGTCACCACACGGCTACGTCATCGGTCAGCCCACTGGCGGCGTACTGGCCCGTACCGTAGGTTTCCCACTATCATCGGGCCGCGCCATGCGCTACACCAGTTGTCTCACCTTCTCGGCCGACGGCCATTGCTTCCATCCTGACGGCATCCCCCTCAACGAAGAGGTGTGGCCCACACCCGAAGACATTGCCGCCGGTCGCGACACCGAGCTTTGCCATGCTATTGAAACTATTCTCAAACAATAAAACCCTTTTATAACCTATGAAGAAAGCAGTATTTATCATGATGTGCCTCATGGCCGCAACGACAGCAATGGCACAAGAGCAAATCGAGAGTATCATCATCAGCAACCACGACTCGGCCTACTATGCACGGCAGGCAGAGCTGTGGCGACAGGAAGTGAAGGAGCGGCCCAAGGACGGTGCCGCCTGGCGCAACCTGTATCAGGCCACGTTCTATCAGAGTTTCTACACCCGCGACGGCTATGAGGCTTCGCGGCTTGTGCTCGACGAAATGGAAAAAGCCATTCCGCAGGACTACTATTACTATTGGTGCGCCTACAGGCAGAAGAAGGGCGGCACGTATGCCTTCGACTATGCCGAAGAGGCCCTGAAGCGGCTGCCCGGCGAGCCAACGTTCTTCGACTACGACATACTGACGAGCTATCTCGTCATGCGCTACGACGAACCGCGCCTGACCGAGATGTGCCGCCGCTACTACAAGAGCGGCCTCTACTCGCCCTCGGTGCTACAGTACAACTACAACGAACTGCAGGGCATGGACGAAGGAGGCATCTACTTCGGCAATGGCGATGCCTGCCTCATTCCCAAGATTCTGCTGCAATACGGCAAGGGCGTCCATCAGGACAAGCTGGTGGTCTTCATGCCGTTCCTCGCCATTCCCGACTATCGCGACAAGCTGCTCACCCGTCTGGGCATCGACCCGAAACTCTACCAGTACGAACAACCGAAGTCGCAGGAGGACTACGACCGGCAGGAACGCGAACTTATCGACCTCATTATCAGCCACACCCAGCGCCCCGTCTACTTCTCTGCGTTCAACGGCAATGAGCACAACGCCCCTTGGGAAAAGCACCTCTACAACGAAGGACTGACGCTGCGCTATTCGCCCGTGAAGTACGACAACATGGCCGTGATGCGCCGCAACGTAGAGCAGCACTATATGCTGGAATACCTGTTGGAGCAGTTCGCCGAAGACCGCTGGATTACGGCAGCCATGCTATCGGCTAATTACGCCTATCGGCTCAAGGATTTGCTGAAGTACTACAGGCGGCACGACCCTGTGCGCTACAAGTGGCTGATGCGACTGCTGGTTAGCGGCATTGACCACAGCAGTCTGCCAGAAGAGGACAAAGCGTCGTTGCTCAACCAGCTGAAATAAATTGCGACTTCCCCTAACTGTCGTTCCTACAGGTTTGGGGAAGTCGCCATGTCTTACCATCCGCCAGGGCCAGGGCCGGGGCCAGGACCGGGGCCACCGCCGCCACCAGGCTGGTTGCCGCCGCCGGAGGAATAGTCGGAGAGCGTTACCGCCGACCCGCCCGTGGCACTGCTGTAGCCGTAGCCGTTCCAGAAAGTGGTGCCACTGCCCGTAGCGCCCGAACTGAGCGTTGGTGTGCCAGAAGTTACGACAACCATCCCCGACCCCATCCTGCTGTTTGAGGGCACCTTGAAGGCGAGTGCCAGTGATCCGTCGTTGTAGAGGGCGTAGGTGCTGCCCTTGCTGTAGGACGATGCTTGCTTGGCCGTTACGCCACTGATGCTGCTGCCATTCTCAAGGCCGCCGATGGCCACCACGGTGCCGCCGGTGATATAGAGCTTGTAGCCACCCTCGGTATTGGCATCGATTCCCACTTCGGGCGAACCTGAGCAGATGGCAAACACGGTGCCGCCCTTGATATAGAGGTTGCCGTTGGCATCGAGGCCGTCGTTGCCACTTGAGTTGCCCATCACATAGCCGCCAGTAATGGTCATGTGGCCGGCAGAGTTCACGGCGTCGTCGCTGCTATAGGCATAGATGTAGCCACCACTAATGTCGAGTGTGCTCTTCGTCTCGATGGCCTCATGGCTCTGGGCGCTGGCTACAATGGTGCCGCCAGTAATCTTCATGGCACCCGTGCTCTTGATGGCCTTGGGCGAAGCGGTAATGCTGTTGCTATATCTATAGATGGAGCCTGTGGTGGTGGCCGTGATGGTGCCGTCGCTGATGGTCAGTATGCCGTCGGCCTTGATACACTTGCCGCCTGTGCCTGTCGACTTCAAGGTCAGCGTTCCACCACTGATGGTCATGTTGGCATCGCTCTTCAGTGCTGCGCAGCCCTTGGCATCTCTTTCATCGCTGTCGTATGCACCTGCACCAGTGGTAGTTACGCTGATGGTGCCGCCGCTCACCTTTAAGTCGCCTGCGGCCTTGATACCCTTGGTGGCAGCTGCGGTCGTGCTGACGGTGAGGGTGCCGTCTTCGAGGTAGATGTTGCCTGAATCCTCGTCTTCATGGCCGGTGGTCTCGCCCGTGCTGGTCGTTCCGTCAAGGTCGCACTGTATGCCGTCGTCGCCCACGCCGCTAATGCTCACGGTACCGCTCTTCATCTGGAAGTAGCCGTTGCAGTTGATGCCGTCGTTTGCGGCCGCAAGAATGTTCAGCGTCAGGTTCTTCACCGTGATATAGTCGCCGCTCTTCACGGCATGCTTCGTATAGCCATAGACGTTGAGTGTACCGTTGCCTTGCAGCTGAATCTGTCCTTTGCTGTAGATGCAGCCGCTCTGCGAACCGCCAGTACCATCGGTGAGCGTGTTCACGGTTCCGTTCTTGGCACTAATCTGGATGCGCTTCTTGTTGGTGATGTTGATGGCGGCACCGGAGGGGTTGGTGAGCGTGACGCCAGCCAAGGACACGGTACACTTATAGGAACCCGACAGGGAAAACTCGCCATCGGTAGTCGTTCCCATGAGCGAGTAGGTTATCTCGTCGTCGTCCACGGCATCGGTATTGCTTTGCTCAATGCTCACATGGGCTCCGCTCACGGTAGGTGTCACATACTGAGCCACGTTGCCTGCCACGCTAACCGTGGCCGATGTGCCGCTATAGCTCACGCTCACCTGGTTGTTGGTCACGTCGGTGGCATCAATATAGATCTTGTCGATGTCGCTCACAGCGAACGTCTTGCCGAGAACGGTCAGCGTTGTGCCATCGGTATAGTTCATGTCGCCTGCCGTAGCGGCGGGAAACTGGTAGGTAACGCTGCCCACTACCACATTCATAGTCTGAGCCTGTATGGCTATCGCCAGCACAAGGGCTGCTATCAAGGAAAATACCTTTTTCATTTCACTATCACTTTTTGAATCTTGCTTTTACTCTTAAACACATAAAGGCCGTGTTTCAGGGCCTTACGGGCCTCTGAGGCCGATGCAAACCGGCCAAGGCTGATGCCTGCCACGGTGGTCACCTCTACTTCCTCGCTCTCACTGGCAGTGGTCTTCGAGAGGCCTGCTGTGGCCGTGGCAGAGAAAAACATCTTGCTCAGGTCGGTCAAGACGAAGGTCTGGGTGCCGCTCTCGTTGACTGCCACCAACTGACCGTTGGCAAAAGTTAGCTGAAGCGACTCTACGGAAAGTGCCTGCTGACTGCCGTCGGCCGTCTGAAGCATCAGGTAGGGATAGTCGTAGTCGGTGGCCTGTGCGACCGTCGCTCCTACGCTCATCAGAATTAACAACAATGTCTTCTTCATACTGTTCCTGTTTTTTTTATGACAATAATTTTCTGCAAAGGAAACAAAAAAGGCCGTGACGGGCAAACTATTTCAGTGAAATGCCCATTTCGTTCAGTGAAAAAAGGGAAGAAAAATGTGGTGTATTTCAAGATTTATCGTTACCTTTGCACCGCAAAATGTGCTGTTGCCAGTCGGTAGCACCATTGGGCAAGGCATAAAAAAGACAGCGACGAATGAGATACGGTATTATTGGCACGGGGGCCATTGGCGGCTATTATGGCGCCAAGCTGGCCCACAACGGTCGGGAGGTTCACTTCCTTCTGCATCGTGACTATGAGTATGTGAAGAACAACGGCCTGCAGGTAGACTCTTGCGACGGGTCGTTCTGCTTAGACCATCCGTATATATATAATAAGGTGGAGCAGATGCCGCAGTGCGACGTGGTGCTGGTGGGTCTGAAGTCTGTCAACAACCACCTGCTGAAGGCTATGCTGCCGCCACTGCTGCACGAGCGGACGCTGGTGGTGCTCATACAGAACGGCATCGGCGTGGAGCAAGACGTGCAGGCCATGTTTCCCAACCTGTGGATAGCTGCCGGACTGGCCTTCATCTGCTCGGCCAAGAGCGAGCCGGGACGCGTGGACCATCAGTGCTACGGCCACATCAACCTGGGCAACTACTCCTGCAAGGACGAGGCACTGGTGCAGAAGGTCATCGACGACTTCAATGCCGCAGGCGTGAAGGCTGGTTTGATAGAATATGAGGAGGCCCGCTGGAAGAAAGCCGTGTGGAACATGCCGTTCAACGGCATGACCGTGGCCCTGCAGACGCAGACCGACCTCCTGCTGAAGCATCCCGCCACAAGGCAGCTGATCCGGGAGCAGATGATGGAGGTGATTACGACGGCCCAGCACCTCGGCGTGAAGAACATCGACGAGCAGTTTGCCGACCTCATGATTCAGATGACCGACGAGATGACGCCCTACTCGCCCTCCATGCGTCTTGACTATGACTTCCATCGCCCCATGGAGATTTACTACATCTACACCCGCCCTCTGCAAATGGCCCGCGAAGCCGGCCACCCCATGCCGAAGCTCGAAATGCTTGAGGCAGAACTGCGATACCTCGATGTAGGCATGGCTGGCCAACGAATTTAGGGCAATGGCTGGCATCTACCTACATGTTCCTTTCTGCGGAAGCCGCTGCATTTACTGCGGTTTCTACTCGACAACCCGCCATGACCTGCAACAGCGATATGTCGATGCCTTGTGCATGGAAATGACTCAACGCCAAAAGGAATGCCCGGCGCAAGCAGACACGGTCTATATAGGCGGAGGAACACCATCGCAACTGTCAGCACAGCAGCTGCACCAGCTTTTCAGGCATCTGGGCAACACATACGATATATCGGCACAGGCCGAGATCACCATGGAGTGTAACCCCGACGACATTACGGAAGCGTTTGCCGCAACACTGTCGGCACTCCCCGTGAACCGCGTGTCGATGGGTGTGCAGACGTTCGACGACCACCGGCTGCGCTTCCTGCGCCGCAGGCACACGGCTGCCCAGATACCCATAGCCGTAGAAAGGCTCAGAGAGGCAGGCATCCGTAATATCAGCGTCGATTTGATGTTTGCATTCCCCAACGAGACCATTGCCGACTGGCACCACGACATAGAGGCCGCCGTGGCACTCGACGTGGAACACCTTTCGGCCTACTCGCTCATGTATGAAGAAGGCACGGTGCTCCACACGCTGTTAGAACAAGGGCAGGTCGGGGAGGCCGACGAAGAGGTGGCACGACAGATGTTTTCCGACCTCATGGACAGGCTTGCCGATGCCGGCTATGAGCACTACGAGATAAGCAACTTTGCCAAGCACACGTTCCGTTCTCGCCACAACAGCAGCTACTGGCAGGGGGTGCCCTATCTGGGACTGGGCGCTGCCGCCCACAGCTACGACGGCAGGCACCGCCGGTGGAACATTGACGACGTGGAGCAATACATTGAGGGAATAGAGAATGGCTGCCCCGTGGTGGGAGCCGAGACGCTCGACGACGACACCCGTTACAATGAACAAATAATGACCGCCCTGCGCACTTTCGAGGGACTTGCACTCGACCGTCTGCAGGAGTCTTATCGAGACTACTGCCTTTCACAAGCCCGGCCTTTCATTGACGACCGGCTGCTCACGCTCCAGGCAGGACGGTTACGACTCAGCCGGCGAGGCATCTTCGTCAGTAACATGATTATGAGCAGCTTAATGATGACCGACTAAATTACAATCGCACTATGGATAATCCCTTTAGTCTGATAGCCATTATGTGGAAGGCAAAAAGGCCCAGCCTCACGAAAGACATGAAGGCCGTGCGCAACAGTTTCTGGATAAGGGGCAACTATGCGGCGCTTACATTCTTCGGAACCATCGTCACGGCTACGGAAGCAGATGCCCAAGAGGCCAACGGGCAATACTCCCAGCTGAAACACCACGAGACCATTCATCTGCGGCAGGCACAGAGCTGTCACGACTCCTGGCTCAGGTTCTACCTGCTCTATCTGTGGTTCTGCCTCCGCGCCCTTCCCCAGTGCCGCCACATGAGGAAGGCCCACTACTGGCTGAACCCCTTCGAGATAGAAGCTTACCTGCACGACCGCGAGCCAGACTACTTGGAAAGGAACGGCAACTTGGCTACGGAATGGCGACAATGGGCAAAGATGAAGCCCACAGAAAGGCTGCGCCGCCTCATCAAACAGTCAGCGGCCTACATGCACCGTTCTGGCAACTGAGAGCACGAATCTGTGCCACCGTATGAAACTTTCCTACAAAGAAAATGAAATTCTTTATCTCATCTGGCATGTTATTCGATTTTTTTAGCTAACTTTGCACCCAATTTAGAAACAACAGAAAGAAAAAGATGCCTGAAATCTCAGTACGTGGCATGGAAATGCCCGAATCGCCCATCAGAAAACTCGCCCCACTGGCAGTAGCTGCAAAGAAGCGCGGCACAAAGGTCTATCACCTGAACATCGGACAGCCAGACCTGCCCACACCCCAGGTGGCGCTCGACGCCCTGAAGACCATCGACCGCAGCATTTTGGAATATTCACCCTCACAGGGCTACCAGAGCTACCGTGAGAAACTGGTGGGCTACTATGCCAAGTACAATATCAACGTCGCTGCCGACGACATCATCATCACCAGCGGAGGCAGCGAGGCGGTGCTCTTTGCTTTCCTGTCGTGCCTGAATCCGGGCGATGAAATCATTGTACCCGAACCGGCATACGCCAACTACATGGCATTCGCAATCTCGGCAGGCGCAAAAATCAGAACCATTGCCACCACTATCGAGGAAGGCTTTTCATTACCCAAGGTCGAGAAGTTCGAGGAGCTTATCAACGAGCGCACACGGGCCATCATGATTTGCAACCCCAACAACCCGACGGGCTATCTCTACACTCGCCGCGAGATGAACCAGATACGCGACTTGGTGAAGAAATACGACCTCTATCTGTTTAGCGACGAGGTCTATCGTGAATACATATACACCGGTTCGCCCTACATCTCTGCCTGCCATTTAGAAGGCATCGAGCAGAACGTGATTCTCATCGACTCCGTCTCGAAGCGCTATTCGGAGTGCGGCATTCGCATCGGAGCGCTTATCACGAAGAATGCCGCCGTGCGCGCCGCCGTCATGAAATTCTGCCAGGCCCGACTCTCTCCCCCGCTGATAGGCCAGATAGTGGCCGAGGCATCGCTCGACACGCCCGACGACTATCTGCGCGACGTCTACGACGAGTATGTGGAGCGGCGCAAGTGCTTGATCGACGGGCTGAACCGCATACCCGGCGTCTACTCGCCCATTCCTATGGGAGCGTTCTACACAGTTGCCAAACTGCCTGTCGACGATGCAGAAAAGTTCTGCCGTTGGTGTCTGGCAGAGTTCGAATATGAAGGGCAGACGGTCATGATGGCTCCCGCCGCCGGCTTCTATACTACGCCAGGGGCAGGCATGAACCAGGTACGCATAGCCTACGTGCTGAAAAAGGAAGACCTGGTGAAAGCCCTCGACGTACTGAAGAGAGCACTGGAAAGCTATCCGGGAAGGGTTGAGGGTTGAGGGTTGAGAGTTGAGGGTTGAGAGTTGAGAGTTATGAACCTGCCATTATTTCTTTCACGGCGCATCTACGACACCGAAGGCGACCAGCACAAGGTGAGCCGGCCTGCCATACGCATAGCTACCATAGGCGTGGCTGTCGGCTTGGCCGTAATGATTATCACCGTGAGCGTGATACTTGGCTTCAAGCACACCGTTCGCGACAAGGTGGCAGGCTTTGGCAGCCATATCCAGGTGGGCAACATCATGTCGCTCAACACCGTTACCCCCTACCCCATCTGTATCGACGACAGCATGCTACAGGTGCTTAACGGCATCGGAGGCGTAAGCCATGCCGCCCGCTTCTCAACGGTGCAAGGCATCCTGAAGACCGACGACGACTTCATGGGCACCATATTGAAAGGCATTGGGCAAGAGTATGACCAGACCTTTCTGAACGAGAACCTGATTGACGGCCAGTTGCCACAGTTCTGCGATACGGCCACCAACTATCCGCTGGTCGTCTCGAAAACCATGGCCGACAAGCTGCATCTGGCCGTCGGCGACCGCATCTTCGCCTATTTCATCAGCGACGAGAACGTCCGTGCCCGGCGTTTCAACATCTGTGCCGTCTATCAGACAAACATGAAGCGCTTCGACGACAACTTCTGCCTGACCGACCTCTATGTGGTCAACAAACTGAACGGATGGTTCGAAGGACAGTGCTCCGGCGCAGAACTCACAGTAGAGGATTTCGAACAGTTAGAGGCCACCACCGACAATGTCGTGGAAAGCGTAAACAGGACTCACGACCGCTATAACGGCATCTTTGCCTCACGCACCATCAAGGAAATATATCCACAGATATTCTCGTGGCTCGAACTGCTCGACGTCAACGTATGGATTATCCTGGGCCTGATGATAGCAGTAGCCGGGTTTACCATGATTAGCGGCCTGCTCATCATCATCCTGGAACGCACACAGATGATAGGCATACTCAAAGCCTTGGGCGCACGAAATACCACCATCAGGCACACCTTCCTCTGGTTTGCAGCCTTCATCATTGCCCGCGGCTTGCTGTGGGGCAACCTGCTGGGAATAGGCATCGTGCTCCTACAGATGCATACAGGCATCATCACCCTCGACCCGCAAACCTACTATGTGAGCGAGGCCCCGATGGAATTCAATATTCCCCTTATCCTACTCCTCAACATCACGACCCTTCTCATTTGCATTTTTGTCCTGATTGCCCCCAGCTATTTGGTGTCGCGCATCCATCCGGCACGCTCCATGCGCTACGAATAATGGCTCCTTGACACACTCAAGAGCAACCAAAACATGGCATTTTATATATAAAAAGATATAAAAAACGAAAATACTGCACGATTTTTTTGGTTTTGTGCAGAAAACAATGTACCTTTGCACAAAAATTTTAAATCTGTGCAATGAATACTGGTTCAAGTTTCAACCAATATATTAAACGCGCTATTGTCAACAACTGGGATGCCGATGCCCTGACCGACTATCAGGGACAGACCCTGCAGTTTCACGACGTAGCACGAAAAATAGAGAAGCTCCACATCATGTTCGAGAACTGTGGCATACAGAAGGGCGACAAGATTGCCGTCTGCGGTCGCAATTCCGCCCATTGGGCCGTCACCTTCCTCGCAACCATCACATACGGAGCCGTAGCCGTACCTATTCTGCATGAGTTCAATGCCGAACAGATACACAACATCGTCAATCATTCCGAGTCAAGAATCCTTTTCGTCGGCGACTTCATCGCCAAGGAAATCGTGCCAGCCGAGATGCCCCATTTAGAGGGAATCATCAACCTGCCCGACTTCTCGCTCATGGTTTCCCGTTCCGAGAAGCTCACGTATGCTCGCGAGCATCTTAACATGATGTTTGGCTCGAAATATCCCAAGGCATTCCGAAAAGAACACATCGACTATCACGAAGACAGTCCCGACGAGCTGGCACTCATCAACTACACCAGCGGCACCACCGGCTTCTCCAAAGGCGTGATGCTTCCCTACAGGGGGCTATGGGGCAACGTCGATTTCTGCATCAGACGGTTAGGAAAGCAAGTCAAGGCCGGTTCGCCCGTTCTCGACATCCTGCCCATGGCCCACATGTACGGCCTCAGCATCGAGTTCCTCTTCGGCTTCTGCAATGGCAGCCACCTGTTTTTCCTAAACCGGCTGCCCTCACCCACCCTCATAGCCAAAGCCTTTACCGACATCCGTCCCGCACTCGTCATCTCCGTGCCGCTCATCATCGAGAAAATCATTCGCAAGAAGGTGTTCCCCATCATACAGAGCAACCGCATGCGCCTGCTGCTCAGCATGCCCGTCGTGTCGAAGAAAGTCAAGGAAAAAGTTTGCGAACAAGTCTACAATGCTTTTGGCGGACGAGCCTACGAGATCATCGTGGGTGGAGCCGCATTGTCGAAAGAAGTCGAGCAGTTCCTCATGTCGATAGGCTTCCCCATCACAGTAGGCTATGGAGCCACAGAGTGCGCACCCCTCATCAGCTACAACGACTGGCACGACCACGTATCCGGCTCGTGCGGCAAGGCCATCGACAACATGGAAGTGCGCATCGACAGCAAGTCGCCCTTCGACATTCCCGGTGAGATTCTTACCCGTGGAACCAATGTGATGCTCGGCTACTACAAGAACGAAGAGGCAACACAGCAGGCACTCGATGCCGACGGATGGTACCACACAGGCGACCTCGGCACCATCGACGAGCAGGGCAACATCTTCATTCGCGGACGCATCAAGAACATGCTGCTCGGAGCAAGCGGACAGAACATCTACCCCGAGGAGATAGAAGACAAGCTCAACTCCATGCCCATGGTCAGCGAGAGCGTTGTCATACAGCAAGACGAGAAGCTCGTAGCCCTCGTCTATCCAGACCAAGACGAGCTCATGAACTTCAGTCGCGAAGAACTGGAGGGCATCATGGAGCAGAACCGCAAGAGCCTGAACGAGCAGCTGCCATCCTACAGCCGCCTAACAGCCATACGTCTGCGCGAAGAAGAATTCAAGAAGACACCCAAGAAGAGCATAAAACGATATCTTTACCAAGAATAAAAATATACTATGGAACAAATACCAAGCTTCAACCAACTTATTGAGAAAAGCATTATTCAGAACTGGGACAAGGACGCACTGACCGACTATAAGGGACAGACCCTTCAGTTCCACGACGTAGCACGGAAAATAGAAAAGCTACACATCCTCTTCGAGAACTCCGGAGTGCAGCGCGGCGACAAGATTGCCCTCTGCGGCCGCAACAGCAGCCAGTGGGCTGCCGCCTTCCTTGCCACCCTCACCTACGGAGCCATCGCCGTGCCCATCCTGCATGAGTTTGTGGCCGACCAGATCCACAACATCGTCAATCACAGCGATGCCCGCATCCTCTTCGTGGGCGACCATGTGGCCACCACCATCGACCCGCAGCAGATGCCCCACTTAGAAGGAATCATCAACAACAGCGACTACTCGCTCATGATTAGTCGCACAGACAAGCTGACCTATGCCCGCGAGCACCTGAACGAGCTCTACGGAAAGAAATTCCCCAAGTACTTCCGCAAGGAGCACGTCAGCTATTACCACGAGCAGAGCCCCGACGAGCTGGCACTCATCAACTACACCAGCGGCACCACCGGTTTCTCAAAGGGCGTCATGCTGCCCTACCGCGCCCTCTGGTCGAACTACGACTTCGCCTGCACCGTCATGGGCAACAACGTGACGACGGGCGACAACATCATCTCCATCCTGCCCATGGCCCACATGTACGGCATGGCCTTCGAGTTCCTCTACGAATTCCTGCGCGGATGCCACGTCTACTACCTGAACCGAGTGCCCTCCCCCGCTATCATCGCCCAGGCCTTCGCCGACATCAAGCCAGCCGTCATCATCGCCGTGCCACTGGTCATCGAGAAAATCATCCGCAAAAAAGTGTTCCCCAAGATACAGAACAACCGCATGCGCCTGCTACTCAGCATGCCCATCATCTCGCAGAAAGTGCGCGAGATGATTTGCCAGGAAGTGAGAAAAGCCTTCGGCGGACGGTTCTTCGAGATCATCATAGGCGGTGCCGCCTTCAATCAGGAAGTAGAGCAATTCCTCAAACGCATCAACTTCCCCTATACCGTAGGCTACGGAGCCACCGAGTGCGCCCCCATCATCTGCTATGCCGACTGGCGCGAGTTCGTGCCCGGCTCTTGCGGCCGTGCCGCCAAGCACATGCAAGTGAAAATCGACTCCAAGGACCCAGCCAACACTCCCGGCGAAATCCTTACCCGCGGCCTCAACGTGATGCTCGGCTACTACAAGAACGAAGAAGAGACACGCAAGACCATCGACAGTGAAGGATGGTATCACACCGGTGACCTCGGCACCATGGATGCCGACGGCAACGTGTTCATCAACGGTCGCTCAAAGAACATGCTGCTCAGCGCCAACGGACAGAACATCTATCCCGAGGAGATAGAAGACAAGCTCAACTCCATGACGATGGTCGTAGAAAGCATCGTCGTGCAGCGAGAGTCAAAGCTCGTGGCACTCGTCCACCCCGACATTGACGAGGCCAAGAACCTGAACCTATCCGAGAAAGATCTAAGCAACGTGATGGAGCAAAACCGCAACACGCTCAACCAGATGCTGCCTGCCTACGAGAAAATCTCCGAGATCGAAATCTTCAAGGAAGAGTTCGAGAAGACGCCCAAGAAGAGCATCAAGCGCTATCTCTATCAATAAGGCCGAAAAAGAGCATCAAGTAAAATCCGAGTACTTACCTATGGCGGTGATGCGAGCCACGCGATTTTTCCTGCTACTGCTTCTGATGCCCTGCCTGTGCGGCTCCTGCACCGACCGCCAGTCCATGCAGAAGCGGTTGGCCTACGTGTCGGCCTGCAACCGTGCCGACACCGTGTTCTCTGCCCGTTGGATTCCCACCGTCGACTCCCTTGTCGACTATTTCGACCG
>CAJONO010000086.1 GCA_905235905.1 uncultured Prevotella sp. | reverse complement strand
GCTGGAGGAAGGTGTTGACGGCCTGATTCACATCAGCGACCTCAGCTGGACCAAGAAGGTGAAGCACCCCTCTGAGTTCACACAGGTGGGCGCACAGATTGAGGTCATAGTACTTGACATAGACAAGGAGAACCGCCGCCTGAGCCTCGGCCACAAGCAGTTGGAAGACAATCCTTGGGACGTGTTTGAGACCATCTACACCGTTGGTTCAATCCACGAGGGCACAATCACCGAGATGCTCGAGAAGGGTGCCGTTGTGGCCCTGGAGAAGGGCGTTGAGGGCTTTGCCACTCCTAAGCACCTGCAGAAGGAGGACAACACGCAGGCCCAGGCCGGCGAGACTCTGCCCTTCAAGGTCATTGAGTTCAACAAGGATTCGAAGCGCATCATACTCAGCCACAGCCGCACCTTCGAGGATCCCGCACGCGAGGAGAAGAAGGTAGCAGCCAAGAAGGCTGCCCCGCGCGCCAAGAAGGAGGATGCCCCGAAGATAGAGAACGTGGCAGCAAGCACAACGCTTGGCGACCTCGACGTTCTTGCCAACCTGAAGGCTCAGATGGAGAAGAGCGAGTAATGTTGACAATTGACAGTTGACAACTAAAAAACGTTAAATAACGGCGGTAAGGTGTAAAAGTTACACTTTACCGCTTTTTTTTTCACGTTTTCTATTGCCGTTTCAAAAATAATGTGTAAATTTACGGCCAAAAACACAACCAATATTATTTAAAACTTAAAACTTTACTCAAAAATGAGACAACTCAAAGGCATTATCGTGACTATGGGCACTGCTGTTGCAATGCTCACAGCATGTAACAGCGCTCAGCAGGAGACGCAGTTGACAGTGTCGGGACTTGATCCCGCTAAGTTCGACACAACACTTCAGGACAAGCCCGTGAAGCTCTTCACCCTGAAGAACCAGAACGGCATGGAGGTTTGTATCACAAACTATGGCGGACGTGTGGTGTCGCTCGTCGTTCCCGACAAGGACGGCAATCCAACGGACGTGGTATTAGGCTTCGACAACATTGCCCAGTATGCTGACACACTGAACTCTCCCACCGACTATGGTTCAAGCGTGGGCCGCTATGCCAACCGCATCTGCGACGGCAAGTTCACGCTGAACGACACTACCTACCAGCTGCGTCAGAACGACCCCCACGAGGGTGACACCCGCATACACTGTCTGCACGGCGGTGGTGCTACGGGCTGGATGAATAAAGTGTATGATGCTGAGCAAGTTGACGACAAAACGTTAAAGCTTACCATCGTGGCTGAGGACGGCGAGAACGGTTTCCCAGGAAACGTTACGGCCATCACCACCTACAAGATTACCGACGACAACACGCTCGACATAACGTGGGAGGCCACTACCGACAAGCCCACCATCATAAACCAGACCAACCACAACTACTACAACCTGAGCGGCGATCTGGAGAATCCCGGCTACGACCAGGTGCTCTACGTCAATGCCGACAACTTCACAGAGAGCGACTTCAGCTATATGCCCACAGGCAAGATTCTTCCCGTGGAAGGCACTCCTATGGACTTCCGCACCCCGCACGCCATAGGCGACAGCATCAAGTCGGAATACTATCAGATAAAGAACGCGCACGGCTACGACCACAACTGGTGCCTGAACACCAAGGGTGACGACACTCAGGTGTGCGCCAGCCTCTATAGCCCCAAGACAGGCATCTTCATGGAGATGTACACCAACGAGCCGGGCGTACAGGTTTATACCGGCAACTTCCAGGGCATCCAGGGCGAGGAGAACATCGTCCGCAAGCTGGGCAAGCACTATCCTCAGTACATTGCCGTCTGCCTGGAGAGCCAGAAGTATCCCGACAGCCCCAACCACTCGGAGTGGGCAAGTCCCGTGCTTAACCCCGGCGAGAAGTACTTCAGCCACGCTGCCTACAAATTCTCAATCAAATAAGGGATTATGGCACAGACAGAAAACGGTAGCAGAAGCTACCTCATCAGCATAGTGATGGTGGCCGTGCTCGGCGGTCTGCTCTTCGGTTACGACACTGCCGTCATCTCTGGTGCGGAGAAAGGTCTGCAGGCATTCTTCATGGAGGCCAAGGACTTTGCCTACACCGACGGCTGGCACGGATTCACATCGGCTTCAGCACTCATCGGCTGTATCATTGGCTCGGCCCTCTCTGGCTTCCTCGCCACTAACTTGGGCCGCAAGAAGTCGCTGATTGTCGCCGGCCTGCTGTTCTTCATCTCGGCACTCGGCTCTATGGATCCCGAGTTCATGTTCTTCGAGTATGGCCAGCCCACCTATTCGCTGCTCATCATGTTCAACTTCTACCGTGTAATCGGCGGTATCGGCGTAGGACTGGCCTCGGCCATCTGTCCGATGTATATCGGCGAGGTTGCTCCGTCAAACATACGCGGCATGCTCGTCAGCTGGAACCAGTTTGCCATTATCTTCGGTCAGTTAGTGGTCTACTTCGTCAATTTCTTCATCCTGGGCGACCATATCCAGCCGCTCGTTGAAGACATGGGCAAGGGCTTGGCTGCTCTTGATCCGAGAGCTGTATGGACGGTGGAAACAGGCTGGCGCTACATGTTCGGTTCTGAGGCTGTGCCCGCAGGACTCTTCGCCCTGCTCATCTGCTTCGTGCCCGAGACTCCGCGCTATCTTGTATCAATTGGCCGAGACGATGTGGCTTCACGCATCCTGGCCAAGATCAACGGTTCAGACAAGGCTGCCCAGATTCTGCAGGACATCAAGGACACCATGGTCGTAAAGACCGAGAAGCTGATGACCTATGGCTTCGTATGTATCTTCGTCGGTATCATGCTCAGCGTGTTCCAGCAGGCCGTGGGTATCAACGCCGTGCTCTACTATGCACCGCGTATCTTCGGCGATATGGGTATGGACGACCCGATGATGCTCACCGTATTCATGGGTATCATCAATATCTCGTTTACGCTCGTTGCTGTCTTTACTGTTGAGAAGTGGGGCCGCAAGCCGCTGCTCATCTCTGGTTCGCTGGGAATGGCCTTGGGCGCTATCGGCGTAGCTGCCACCTTCGGCAATGCTAATCTGGCCTTTGTCACAGCAGCGTCGCTACTGGTTTACTCGGCTTCGTTTATGTTCTCATGGGGGCCCATTACCTGGGTGCTCATTGCTGAGATATTCCCCAACACCATCCGTGGTGGTGCTGTTGCTATCGCCGTGGCATTCCAGTGGATTTTCAACTTCATCGTCTCGTCGACCTTCGTTCCCATGTTCAACATGAAGCTCGGTGGTGACGAGAACTTCGGCCATTGGTTCACCTACGGTCTCTATGGCCTGATTTGTGTCCTCGCCGCCCTCTTCGTATGGAAGATGGTGCCCGAGACGAAGGGCAAGACGCTGGAGGACATGACCGCCATGTGGAAGAATCGTAAATAAAAACCCACCCCCATCCCCTCCCCAAGGGAGGGGGGTGTAGATAGAAAATATCAAATGTATTATTAACTAAAAAAAACTAACCAAGCTCCCCTCCCTTGGGGAGGGGCGGGGGGTAGGTTGCAATTATTATGAATTGGAACGCAAGAGAATTTATTTGGCTTGACTGGCTCGTGCTTTGTGTTGGCATCTTGGGTGTCATCTGGTATGTTTATCGTGCCATCAAGAAGGACAAGGAGAAAATGAAGGGAGCCGACTCGCAGGACTATCTGTTTGGTAAGGGCGAACCCTGGTATGTAATCGGTATGGCTATTTTTGCCGCCAATATCGGCTCTGAGCACCTCGTGGGCTTGGCCGGTACGGGTGCAAAAGACGGTGTGGGCATGGCTCACTGGGAGATGCAGGGCTGGATGATCCTCATCCTCGGTTGGCTGTTCGTGCCCTTCTATCAGCTGCTCAACAACAAGATGGGCAAGATTATCACGATGCCTGACTTCCTGAAGTTCCGCTACACACAGCGCACGGGTTCATGGCTCAGTATCATCACCCTCATCGCCTACATCCTGACCAAGGTCAGCGTGACGGCCTTCACGGGTGGTATCTTCTTCGAGTATCTCATCGGTCTGCCCTTCTGGTGGGGTGCCCTCGGCCTCATTGCCGTTACGGCTATCTTCACCGTCATCGGTGGTATGAAGGGCGTGATGACCATGTCGAGCATCCAGACACCTATTCTTATTATAGGTGCCTTTGCGGTGCTCTTCCTCGGTCTGTCAACGCTGGGCGGTGGCAGCATCGTGCAGGGCTGGGAAAACATGATGGCCTTCTGTAGCACCCTTCACGACGGCTACGGAACGACCCACATGTTCCACTGGGCAGAAATCAACGAATCGGGCGCACCCGATCCCCTCTACCACGAGTATCCTGGCTTCGTGGTGTTCATCGGTGCCTCTATCATCGGCTTCTGGTACTGGTGTACCGACCAGCACATCGTTCAGCGTGTGCTTGGTCAGCAGAAGGGCGAGAGCAATGTTGAGGTGATGAAGCGTGCCCGTCGTGGCACCATCGCCGCAGGCTATTTCAAGCTTCTTCCTGTGTTCATGTTCCTCATCCCCGGTATGGTGGCTATGGCCCTGGCCAATGGCGGATATGGCGATTTCGGCATTCAGATGGACATTGCCAACCAGCACGACACCGACGGTGCCTTTGCCATGATGGTGAAGAGCATTCTGCCTGCCGGTATCAAGGGTTTCGTGACCATCGGCTTCATCTGCGCCCTTGTCACGTCGCTGGCCGCCTTCTTCAATAGCTGCGCTACGCTGTTCACTGAGGACTTCTACAAGCCCATGAAGAAGGGCATGAGTGAAGACCACTACGTGCTCGTTGGCCGTATTGCAACCGTCGTAGTTGTGGTATTGGGACTGCTCTGGCTCCCCGTCATGATGGGTATGGGCAACCTCTATAGCTACCTGCAGGGCATCCAGTCGCTGCTGGCTCCGGCTATGGTGGCCGTCTTTACGCTGGGTATCCTCTCCAAGAAGATTACGCCGAAGGCTGGTGAATGGGGCCTTATTGGTGGCTTCCTCATTGGTATGTTGCGTCTGGTGACCAACGTCATTACTGACACGGGTTCAGCTCAGATGGACGGTGCCTTCTGGGATGCAACCGCATGGTTCTGGCAGACCAACTGGCTCATCTTCGAGTGCTGGCTATTGGTGTTCATCGTGCTGCTGATGGTTTGTGTGTCGTTCTTCACACCTGCTCCCACAGCCGAACAGAAGGATGCCATCACCTTCACGGCAGAGTATCGCAAACAGATTGCCCAGAGCTGGGGTATATGGGACATCGTAGGTACCCTTGGTGTTCTCGCCCTCTGCGGCTGCTTCTACTGGTACTTCTTCTAAGAGCAGGAAATGACCTTTTATAGCGAACATTCGAAAGTCTGGGTGTCGGTCGACTGCATTATCTTCGGTTTCGACGAGTCGAAGCTGAAGGTGCTCATCGGCCGACGCCAGATGGATCCCGGACGTGGCGAGTGGAGCCTCTACGGAGGCTTCGTCGCCGCCGACGAGAGTCTCGACGATGCTGCGGCTCGTACGCTCCACGAACTGACGGGTATGGAGAACGTCTTCATGCGTCAGGTGGGTGCCTTCGGCAGTGTCGACCGCGACCCTGGCGAGCGCGTCATCTCCATTGCCTATTACGCCTTGATCAATGTGAAGGACTACAGTGAGACACTGCGCAAGGAGCATGGGGTAGAGTGGGTAGATGCCAGTGAACTGCCCCGGCTCTATTCCGACCATAACCAGATGGTGGCCAAGGCGTGGAAGCTGATGAAGCAGAAGATGCGCACGGAGCCTATTGGTTTCCGCCTGTTGCCTGAGCTATTCACGCTCACTCAGTTGCAGCGCCTTTATGAGGCTGTGGGCGGTGAGGAAATCGACAAACGCAACTTCCGCAAGCGCATCAAGGAAATGGATTTCATTGAGAAGACGAACAAAATAGACAAGAAGAGTTCAAAGCGTGGAGCCGCTCTCTATTGCTTTAACCACAATTCTTACGAGAAGTCTCCCGATTTTAAACTTTGACTATCAAGAAACCTATAACTGACAATTGGCTGGTATGACAGAACAACAATTTGAGGAAATCCTTCAACAAGTGGCGGCTACAAAATGGGGTGATGCGCTTGAAAGTACACGCCAAAAGGCCATAGGGCAGTATGGCTCTATGGACAAGTCCAGATTTGACGTCACCTTCAGTGATGAACTTTATGTCGTAGGTCTCATGTATGATTTCTACTTGTTCTCAACTCCGGAACATGTTGTTGAAGACCTGCGCAAGTATGCAGAAGAAAACAAGATGCTGCTGCCGTTTATTTCTAAGATCAGCATCGAGCCGAAGACAAAGGTACACTGGGTGGATAAAAAAGACGGTGACGAGGGTAGCCCCACGGTCTCTGAATACGAGCGATTCGACTTCAGGCCAAGCGGTACGGTGACCAAGCCGGAAGAACTTATCAAGCCCATACCCGAAGGAACGGTGGTCGAGGTCAGAAAGTTCGAGGCTGGAAAACGTGACAAGGCAGGGGTGACACGAATTGACCTGGGGTTGCACAAAACACTTCATCGTGAGCTGAAGGAGGCCACGGGTATGGTTGGCGATGTCATCGTGCTTGGCACGTTGCCACACTATAGCAAACTGCTTGTGAAAGGCAGACCACTGAGAACGTACTATACGATAGAACTAAGCAGCGTAGGTGATGTCACAACAGAGTCAATGAACGTATGGGTTGAAGCACTGTGGCCAAATTCGTAAATCGTAAATCTGTAAATAGTAAATAAAAGAAACATGTTAGAAGAACTGAAACAGAAAGTATTCAAGGCCAACCTCGACTTGGTAAAGCAGGGCCTTGTGATTTTTACGTGGGGCAACGTCTCGGGCATCGACCGTGAGAAGGGCCTCGTAGTCATTAAACCCTCGGGCGTCAGCTACGACGACATGAAAGCCGAGGACATGGTGGTTGTAGACCTTGCCACTGGCAAGGTGGTAGAGGGCGAACTGAATCCCTCTTCCGATACGCCTACACACCTTGTTTTATATAAGGCATTCCCCAACATCCAGGGCGTGGTGCATACGCACTCAACCTACGCTACGGCCTTTGCTCAGGCAGGGCGCGACATTCCCAACATCGGCACCACTCATGCCGACTACTTCTACAAGGACATTCCCTGCACACGTGACATGACAAAGGAGGAGGTGGAAGGTCAGTATGAGTTAGAGACGGGCAACGTCATCGTCGACGAGATTCTGAATATCCGAAAGATCAATCCCGACCACACACCCGCCGTCTTAGTAAAGAACCACGGTCCGTTCTCGTGGGGCACGTCGCCCGACAACGCCGTCTACAACGCCAAGGTGATGGAGCAGTGTGCCAAGATGGCCTTCGTGGCCTTCTCGGTCAATCCTAACCTGACGATGAACCCGCTCCTCGTGGAGAAACACTACAACCGCAAGCACGGCCCCAACGCCTACTACGGGCAAAAAGGTCAGAAACATTGACTGTTGAACAACGGCGACTATGACAAATCAAGAACAGCAGAAGATAATCAGTCGGATAAGTAGGATCTGTTTTGAGAGTGCTTTGTCAACGAGTAAGCGCATCGAGCAGTGGGCTGATGAGAAGTTCGGCCCCGACACCGAGATTGTCTTTAAACGCGACCGCGGATTCCTTGTGCAATACCAGACGGAGGGACGTGACGAGTGGTTCAATTTGAGGACGGTGTCACTGCCTCGCGGCACCATGAGAACCGATGAGAGTAATCGCCTTAGCGAAAACGTTCAGAACATCTTCTATTGGGCCAATCTGGAAACATCTAACGAGCTTGGTGATGTCTCGGCTGTTCGCTTTTTGCCATATATAACCGTCGACAACAAGTATCATCTTAAGGAAGACGAGGCTGTGGTCACTCCTTGTACGGTCACAGGAGAGAAGCGCGAGTGGAACCACTTGGAGATTCTGATTTATTCCGATCCCGGTTGGAACAAATACGACTACTCGTTCGATATCTACGACATACAGGATGGCGATGACCTCAACTGGTACCTTCCTTGGCATTTTGCCCTTGAAGACGATGCCGTCTGTCCTGTGGCTCCTATCATCGTGGAGCGTGCTGATGAATTTGAGCTTGTGGTCAGATACCGTGACCAGCAGTTCTCGCTAAACATGGCTCCTGGCAAAGAGCAGTCCGTGACGCTGGAAAAGGACGTGCCTGTAGTGCCTACTCACACCTGGGATGGGGGACGGCGTCCCAACTACGAGTTTACGCTTGTGCTTACCATCTCCTGGCGTGAGGAACTCTATGGGTCAAGAGGTAAGGAAAGCTTCCAGACCAAACCGCATTACGTCCGTACCAGCGACCTGCCACCTGGAGTCCGCACCATGCAGCAGATTGATCATGATGCGTGGGAATACGCAGTTCAGAATGGTTTGATTTAAAGAAAAGATATCATGGCAATCGATTGGAATGAGTATGATTTAGTCCTCGAAGAGGAAAGTTCAAAAGAGTGTGAGGTCACGGGGCGTGACATGGGCGGTACGGATACCTTTATCTGTCCCGTCAAGGACTTGATTGAAAACAATTCGCCGCGGTGGACTCCACAAGGCAACTACGATAGCTATGGCGGTTATCAGTCCTATTCCTTCACTTTCCATAAAGCGGACGATGAGGCAGTATATCTGTCAACTGATAAGCACTATCATGAAGATATCGTCCTTAAGCCCGGCGACAAATGGTCTAGCGGATGGTATGGCTTTGGCTCATGGGATTACTGTGTGAGACTCATGTTAAGAAAAAGAGAATAACTACATTTTTATCTAATAACTAAAGACCCACGTTCCTGTAACGGTCTTCCCCTTTAAGGGGATTATAGAGGGACTGATATTATGAAAGCATTTGAGAATTATGAGATTTGGTGGGTGACTGGTGCACAGTTGCTCTATGGTGGTGATGCAGTCGTAGCAGTCGACGGTCACTCGAAGGAGATGGTCGAGGGGTTGAATGCCTCTGGCAACATCCCTGTGAAGATTGTGTATAAAGGCACGGCCAACAGTTCGAAGGAGGTAGAGCAGGTAATGCTTGCCGCCAACAACGAGGCGAAGTGTATCGGTATCATCACCTGGATGCACACCTTCTCGCCTGCCAAGATGTGGATCAAGGGTCTGCAGGCCCTGAAGAAGCCCATGCTGCACTTCCACACACAGTACAATGCCGAGATACCCTGGGAAACGATGGACATGGACTTCATGAACCTGAACCAGTCGGCTCACGGTGACATTGAGTTCGGACACATCTGCACCCGTATGCGCGTTCCCCGCAAGGTGGTTTGCGGATACTGGAAGGACGAGGCTGCTCAGAAACAGATTGCCGTTTGGGCCCGCGTAGCTGCTGGTGTTGCTGATGCTCACAATGTTCGCTGTCTGATGTTCGGTATGAACATGAACAATGTGGCAGTAACTGATGGCGACCGCGTAGAGTTCGAGCAGCGTCTGGGCTACCACGTTGACTACTACCCCGTCAGCTCACTGATGGAGTACTTCAAGAAGGTGACCGATGCCGAAGCCGACGCACTCGTAGAGGAATACAAGAAGGAATACACCATCAAGATTGACGAGAGTGGCGAAGAGGTTTACTGGGAGAAAGTAAAGAACGCAGCCAAGGCTGAGATTGCCATCCGTCGTGTGCTGAAGGACGAGGGAGCTACAGCTTTCACCACCAACTTTGACGACCTGGGCGATGCCGACATCGATGCACCGGACTTCTGTGGTTTCGATCAGATTCCAGGTCTGGCATCACAGCGCCTGATGGAAGAGGGTTACGGTTTCGGTGCTGAGGGCGACTGGAAGACTGCTTGCCTCTATCGCACCCTCTGGGTGATCCAGCAGGGCATGCCTACTGGTTGCTCATTCCTGGAGGACTACACGCTGAACTTTGCTGGCGACAAGAGTTCTTGTCTGCAGAGCCACATG
>CAJONO010000085.1 GCA_905235905.1 uncultured Prevotella sp. | reverse complement strand
TCTTTGGCCTGAATCCACTTGCCCTCTTCGGGGATGGGAGCAGGACCGTGGTTGGGGCCTTTGGCCACAACGCACATGTTTTCAACTTCCTTGGAATAAATCATAATAGTGCTTTTATCAAATAATAATAAAAAAGGATTAATCAAGATTTGCGATGCAAAGATAATAAATAATCCCGAAAAGATACAAAAAATCAGGTATTCTTTTTCGGGATTTATAGAAAATTAGCGATTGGGTAGCGATAATACGTTCATCGCTTTATGTTCATCGTTCAACTTTCAATGTTCAACTGCCGGCTTAGAATGGCGTTGGGCCGTCGTCTTGCGGGGGCATGGGCACGTCGCCGAAGGGTGTGAAATTGGTGTTCATATCGATGGGCATGTCGCCGCTGATTTTCGACCCGATGATTTCCCCGCCCTCTCGTGGCGCTCGGTTGCCAATGCGCGAGTCTTCCGGGTTCTCGAAGCGGGTGTATTCGCCACGGAAGGTAAGCAGCACGTCGCCTGTGGCACCTTTACGGTGCTTGGCAATGATAATCTGTGCCATGCCATGCAAGTCGCGGCCGTTGTCGTCCTGATAGATGTGGTAGTATTCCGGACGGTGTACGAAGAGCACCATGTCGGCATCCTGCTCGATAGCTCCCGACTCGCGCAGGTCGCTGAGCTGCGGACGCTTGCCTTCCAGTCCTTCACGTGCTTCTACGCCACGGTTCAGCTGGGAGAGGGCCAGGATGGGTATGTCGAGTTCTTTGGCCAGTCCCTTGAGCGAGCGGGAAATGGTCGATACCTCTTCCTGGCGGGAAGAGAAGCGCATGCCGTTGGCATTCATCAGCTGCAGGTAGTCGATCATAATGATTTTCACCCCGTGCTCACGCACCAGTCGGCGGGCTTTCGTTCGCAGTTCGAAGACCGAGAGGCCAGGCGTGTCGTCGACGTAGAGTGGTGCTCCCTGCAGGTTGTTGATGCGCTTGTCTAAGCGCTCCCACTCGTCTTGCTGAAGCTGTCCGTTCAGAATCTTCGAACCTTGAATCTCGCAGACGTTCGAGATGAGGCGGTTTACCAATTGCACGTTCGACATTTCGAGCGAGAAGAAAGCCATAGGCACCCGGTAGTCGGCGGCAATATTCTTGGCCATCGACAGGGCGAACGACGTTTTGCCCATGGCAGGGCGCCCGGCAATGATGACGAGGTCGCTGGCCTGCCAGCCAGAGGTGATGTCGTCGAGCTTGTGGTAGCCCGTCGGCACACCTGTCAGCCCGTCGGTGTTGGCTGCGGCCTTGTTGATGACGTCCATCGCATTCTTGATGACAGGGTCTATCTGTGTGTAGTCTTTCTTCATGTTCTTCTGCGACAGCTCGAAGAGCGAACCTTCGGCTTCTTGCATCAGGTCGTCGACGTCGATGGTCTCGTCGAAGGCTTTTGTCTCAATGTTGCCGGCAAACTGTATGAGTTGGCGGGCCAGGAACTTCTGGGCAATGATGCGGGCATGATAGTCGATGTGGGCACTCGATGCCACACGCGATGATATGTCGGCAATATAGGCTGGGCCTCCCACCTCTTCGAGTGTTCCGGTCTTGGCCAGCTGTTCGGTCACGGTGAGCACGTCGACGGGGCGTTCGGCCATGCTCAGGTCGCGTATGGCGGTATAGACCATCTGGTTGCGTGGCTCGTAGAAGCTCTCAGGATAGAGCATCTCGCAGACCACCGAATAGGCGTCTTTGTCGATGAGCAGGGCACCGAGCACGGCTTTCTCTATTTCGAGGGCCTGCGGTTGCAGGTGTCCGTAGGTGTTGTCGACGGGTTGTCGGCGGTTGTTTTGTCGTCGGTTGTTTTGTTGCTCTGGCATGGTTTGAATTGGGATTGTATTCTTTATGGTTAGTCGGTTCCTTCCTCCTGGATTGTAGATAGCACAAGGCGTATTTCCGCGTAGGTGATGTCGGGCGGGCAGAGGGTCTTGATAGTGCTGACGCTTTCGTTGGCACCTGCCGAACGGATAATGTTCAGAATTGTCTGCTGACGTTCGAAGGGAATGAGCTCGTCGATGGTGATTTCCCCGCTTTCTACGTAGCGGGCAAGATGTCCGTAGATGGTGTCGACGGTAAACCCGCGTTCACGGGCAATGAGGTCGGGCTTCATGCCCTTCTGGTAGAGGTCGAACGACACCTTCCATGTCTTTTCCTTCTGGGGCTTGGCACTTTTCTCGGCCTTTGCCTTCCGTTCGTTTCTTTTCTTGTTCAGTGTCTGTTCGTCCATCGCGTCGAGCAGGGAGTGCTGCTTCTGGCGCAGGTAGGTGGCGACGGTGAATTCCTGTTCCGACATCTGCTGTAGCAGATAGCGGCGCGACAGCCACGACTGGCGCAGGTCGGCCAGCGTCTCGGTCAGGCGTTTCATGGCCTGCTTGTTGCTGGTCTCAATTTTGGCAGCTACGGCGAGCGGCTTCGTCAGTAGCTGGTCGAGGGTGGTTTCGAAGTAGGCGGCACTGCGCTTCACCCGCTCTAAAAACGCCGCCTCGTGCAGTTGGGCAATCGACATCTGCTGGAGCATGGCCGTCCATTTGTTGGCTACCGATTCTACCTTCTGCCTGTATTCCTCAAGAGCTTGTCTGTGCAGGTTGGTGGCATCGGTATGGCTGTGGTAGAAGAACTCGGAGAGCAGCCTTACGAGATACTCCTCTTTATATAATAGGTCCTTCAGGTCGAACATCTCAAGCAGCAGGAACCGGAAATACTCTTCTTTGAGTGTTGGCAGTTCGCTAATGCTGCGTCGGGCCTCTTCCTCCTGGTGGCTAATGTAGTTGTCTACCCGCAGGTCGTTGATGATGGCTCTCGGCTCGATGCGCGAGGCCAGAATCAGGCCTTCGAGCGTCTTGCAGCGGCTCAGTGCCACATAGACTTGCCCTGGGGCAAAGGAGAGGCTGGCATCGATGATGGCGCGTTCGAAGGTGAGCCCCTGGCTCTTGTGGATGGTGATGGCCCATGCCAGCCGCAGGGGCAGCTGGCGGAAGACGCCCTGCACCTCTGGCACAATCTCGCGAGTCTCGGCGTTCAGCGTGTAGCGGGTGTTCTCCCATTCCAAAGCCCCTACCTCGATAGCCTTCTCGTCGCCGGGGCAGTGTACCAGCACTTTGTGGGTGTCGGCATACGTCACGTGGCCAATGCGTCCGTTGTAGTACAGTCGCTGGCCCGAGGGGTCGTTCTTCACAAACATCACCTGCGCCCCCACTTTCAGCGTGAGCGTCTCGGCCGTAGGGTAGGAGTAGTCGGGAAAGATTCCCTCTATTTCAGCATGATAGACGAAAGGGCGCGACGGCAGCTTCTGTAGTTCCGACTCGTTGTAATGGTTGGCCAGATTGTTGTGAGTGGTCAGGCGGATGTAGCCTTCTTCGGGCTTCGGGATGAACAGCGGCTTGTAGCGGGCATTCAGCTGCGTCAGGTCGTCGGCAGAGGGATGTCCCTCGCGGATGTGGTTGAGCAACGCGAGGAACTGCGTGTCTTGCTGACGGTAGACTCTCTCTAACTGTATAGTGACATATTCTGTCTGTGCCAGCGCCTTCGAACCAAAGAAGTAGGGGGTGTCGTAGTAGGGGCCGAGCATGCGCTCGTCTTCAGGCGTCACGACGGGCGTAAGCTGTTGCAGGTCGCCAATCATCAGCAGCTGCACACCGCCAAACGGCTTGTCGTGTACGCGGAAACGGCGCAATACGGAGTCGATGGCATCGAGCAGGTCGGCACGTACCATCGATATTTCGTCGATAATCAGCAGGTCGAGTGTCGAGATAATCTTCCGCTTCTCCTTGCTGAAGTCGAACTTGCTCTTGATTTGGGCGTTCGGCACGAAGGGGGAGAAAGGAAGCTGGAAAAACGAGTGGATGGTCACACCGCCCGCATTGATGGCGGCGACGCCTGTAGGCGCCACCACAATCGAGCGCTTACTGCTGCGCCCGACCACGGTCTTCAGAAACGTCGTCTTGCCCGTTCCGGCCTTGCCTGTCAGGAAAATGCTCCGCCCTGTATGTTCCACGAAATCCCACGCTATGCGCAGTTCGTCGTTTTGTTCCATTTCTGTGCTATCGTTATCGTTATGGGGCGCAAAGTTACAAAAAAGTATCGTTAGATGCAAGTTTTTGTGGAGGATAGTGTCGTGTAATTCAAAAATTTTATGTAAGTTTGCACCCTCATTATCATCATACAAGAAAAAGAATAACTCATGAAGTTCATTGCAATCATTCCTGCGCGCTACGCCTCGACGCGCTTTCCCGGCAAGCCGTTGGCCTTGCTCGGCGGCAAGACCGTTATTCAGCGAGTATATGAACAGGCAATAGGCGTACTGGGCGAGGCCTACGTGGCTACCGACGACGACCGCATCTTCGGCGCTGTGACCGACTTCGGCGGCAAGGCCGTCATGACCCGCGCCGACCACAAAAGCGGTACCGACCGCATAGAGGAGGCAGCCGGGAAAATAGGCACCGATGCCGACGTGATTATCAACATTCAGGGCGACGAGCCTTTCATACAGAAAAGTCAGTTGGCGACGGTGAAGGCACTGTTCGATGACGAGGCGACGCAGATTGCCACACTGGGCAAGCCTTTCGACACGATAGAGGCTGCCGAGAATCCCAACTCGCCGAAGATTGTCTGCGACGTGAACGGCTTTGCCCTCTACTTCAGCCGGAGCGTCATACCATATATCAGGGGCAAGGAGCGCACGGAGTGGCTGTCGTCGTTCCCGTTCCTGAAGCATATCGGACTCTACGCCTACCGGCGCAAGGTGCTGGCCGAGATAACCAAGTTGCCGCAAAGTCCCTTGGAGCTGGCCGAGAGCCTGGAGCAGTTGCGCTGGCTGCAGAACGGCTATCGCATCAAGGTGGGGCTGACCGACGTTGAGACCGTGGGCATCGACACACCAGAGGATTTGGTGCGGGCAGAGCGATTCTTGAAGGCATGAACAGCGGGAACGATGTTTATGAAAAATCTTTACACTATCCCCCTCTCAGATTCGAAAATTCTGAACGAAAAAATATTTGTGCGCATCTGAGCGAATCTCAGCGTTTTTCGAAGTGACTGAGAATCAGGAGGTTGTAAAAAACAGACGTTTCCCAGGCATACAATCGATGCTGAATTAGGTGACAGTTCAGCATCGATTGTCTTGTAATTAAGCATCAATTGTGTCATAATTAAGCATCGATTGTCTTGTAATTAAGCATCAATTGTCTTGTAATTAGGCATCAATCGTGTCATAATTAAGCATCGATTGCAAAATCATCTGGCTTGTTTGGGGTTCTCATCAGCGAAAGACCGCTGGAAATTCCGCCCAGAACTTCCAGAATGCCCTATCAGGAATGGGCTGTTTTTTATGAATTATTTTGACATTTTACGTTTCCTCTATGGCAAGGGTTCGGCATTGATTAGCTTATAATCAGCTTATTTTTCACTTTCGTTTGAATATTTTCGCAAATTATTAAGATGATTTGCGGAAAAATGTGTATATATCTCTATATTCCGCTAAATTGAGACGAAAATTAAGACGAAGCCATGAAAATTAACAAAAAAATTGATGGTGGTTTGATTTTTTTTTATTACTTTTGCACATTATTTATCATTAATGATATTATTTACTAACTTTACATTTTTACTAACATGAAAAGAAATTTACTTTTGATGTGCGCGGCGATGATGACGATGTCATTGTTTGCACAAGAAGAGGATGTGACCAGTTACATCCAGAATGCCGGGTTCGATGAGGACCTGACGTTTCAGGCTGATGGTTCGATGAAGACCATCATCAGCAAGGAGACGTCTCTCAGTGATCGTAGCTGGGCCTACATTGCCGAGGACAGCTCTGTCTATGCCAAGCCGAAGGAAACCAGCTCGCAGCAGCGTAAGGACGGCCGCAGCAAGCTCGATGCTACCAATGGCTTTATCGGCCGTGTGAAAGGCTGGGAGATTGTGACCAACCAGACCTTCCCCAAATGCGAATGGGTGTATTTCGGAACTATCCCTTATTCTCTGACAGATCAGGCCATTCCCATTGCCGACGATGGTGACACCTACCTGCTCGTTCCTGCCAAGCCCGATGCTTTCAGTGATGACGACAACGTAGGCTTTGCCTATCTGCGTGCTGGTTGGGGCGGTCGTGCTGTCTACAAGCAGACGGTGAAACTGCCTTGTGCCAAGTATCGTCTGGAATACTGGGCCATCAACATCAACCCCAATGGCACGAACGGAAAGAACCTCTCGAAGGTGACCTGCCGCAAGGACACTTGGGAAGACGAAACAGGCTTCAGCGATACGGAATGGACACTGCACACTATCGAATTCACGCCTACTGCTGAGTTCACAATGGAGTTCGGCTTCGAGTCATCAGGTGGCTCTGGCAGCAACCCCTTCCTCTGCATCGACGGTATCAAGCTCTACAAGATTGGTGATGCCGAGCCCAGCGAAATCTTCACGATGGACGTCAACGATTTGCTGGAAGAGGCAATGGAGTTGGGCTGCATGAGCATGGAAGTCGTTCTGAGCGATTTCCTTTCTGACGTAGTGGAAAATATGGGCGACACACAAGAGGAGGTGACCGCCGTAGAGGCCAAGGTCAACGAATACAAGAAGGCCCTTGAGGCTGTCAGCGAGATTAAGGCTGTTCTTGCGCGCATGGACAACATTTCTCAGACCACCGATTATCCCGGCAAGGCCGACTTCGATGCTGCCGTCGTGCGCATTCAGGGCTATCTTGACAACGACAAGGCCGACGATGCTACGGTTGCCCTGATTCTCGGTGCTGTGGCAGAAGCCAACGCTGCTATCAAGGCATATTATCTGACTCAGACGGCTACGCCCGAAAATCCTGCCGACTACACCTTCCTTGTTCAGCATCCTTGGTTCATCAATACGGCTGCCGAGCCTGTGCTCACTGACGGTGAGTGGGTGTTCCCCAATCGCTACGACGAAGAGACGGGCGAAGACCGCTATAAAGCAGGAGAAGCCTCGAGCCCCGACCTCAACAGCGAAGGCTGGACTATTACGGGTGCTTCGGGTGGCGACCAGCGCCTGAACTGGCAGCGCGAGCGTAGCTGCTGGAACGCCTGGAACAGCAACTTCACCACTACGATTGCTGTTGGTCAGCAACTCACCGACCTGCCTAACGGCTACTATACTGTTGCAGCCGACATGATTACGCAGTCGGGCTATGCCAACGGCACACAGTGCGTCTATGGTGAGAGCACTGCTGAGAAGAAGGTGTCAACTGCCAAGCTGACTTCTGACGACTATGACAACAACGCATGGGAAACCGTCAGCATGACTGCCGACGACAAGGTGCTCGTGGTCGATGGTAAGCTGACCATCGGTGCCCAGGGCACAGGCGACGGCAATGCTTCTTCTGGCTGGTTCCTCGTGACCAACTTCAAGCTTTACTATCTGGGCGAGGCTCCTGCCGATGCTCTGAAGAATGCTTTCGATGCCAAGATTGCTGCTGCCAAGGCATACGCTGAAGGCATGCACTTCAAGGGCGACAAGAAGGCATTCAACGACTCGATTGCCAAGTATGAGCAGGCAACCGACTATATCGCTGCTATGACCGCTATCAACGAGGCCCTTGCAGAGGCCGAGAAGAGCGAAGCCAAGTATACCGACTACCTGCCCGACGAGAATGAGTATACCGGTGACCTCACAACCAAGACCCTCTACAATGTGCGCAACACCCTGAAGAGCAATGGCGGCGACGGCTACGATGCCGCCGAGGAAATCATGGAGTTTGCCTACAACTATGTGATGAACATCTGGTTGCAGAGCGACACGGCCAGCTATAAGTACTTCGATGCTACCGTCGACCTGCTGAAGAACTACCTGAACACCTATACTCCTGCCTGCAACAATGCTGCCGATGCTGCCAAGACCGCTTCTGAGGCTGGCAAGGCTGCACTGAACGCACTCCTGGCCGAGCAGAAGGCTGCCCTGACTGCACAGATGCTTGACAAGGCTACCGTCGACGAGTTCGTGGCTGCTCTGAACAGCCTGACCCAGCTGGTTGAGAAGCAGAAGGTTGTTGATTCCGAAGGTACCGACTACACCGTCTTCATTCAGAATCCTAACGCTGAGGCTGTGGCCGGCTGGGATATCGTCCTGGGCAGTGGCGACGGTAACGGCGAGAAGAGCGGACAGTGGTTCGACGGTTCGAGCACCCGCTACTTCGACTCCTATAACAGCGCCGGTCTGGCCGACTTCTCGGTTATGCAGTTAGTGAAGGATCTGCCCAACGGAACCTACAAGGTAGGTGTCTATGCCCGCACTCCGGCCGAAGGAGCATACGTATGCTATGCCGTAGGCACCGACACCACGTTCGTGGAGATTCCTCTGAACTATTATACCTATACTGTTGAGGAAACTGGTGTCGACACCACCGTTGTCGCATCAGACAAGTTCGGCCCCATCTGGGAGGCTGCAAAGGCTGCATACGATTCGGGCGAATACTCGTTGGAGGACGAGAATATCATGAATGCCAACGATGGCAATGGCCGTGGCTGGAAACACATGGAAATGGATGGCATCAAGGTAACCAACCATGAGCTGCTCATCGGTACTATGTGTGGCACCGCTGCCAGCAAGACTGAGAAAGTGTTCGGCGGAAGCTGGTACTCCGTAGGTGGCTGGACGCTGACACTCATTGAGATGGGCGACAACACTGGTTGGGAAGGCCCGATTGCAGCAGGTATTGAGACGCTGAAGGCAAACAGCATCGTTGCCGATGGTATCTATACTGTCGCTGGCCAGAAAGCATCTCAGTTGCGTCGCGGACTGAACATCATCGTTCGCAACGGTAAGGCTCAGAAAGTTCTTGTTAAATAAATCTTGAAGTTGTGAGGGTGTGCTATAATGGCACATCCTCACATTTTTTAATGAAAAGGAGGAGAAAGGTAAGGGCTGCCAAGAAAGATAATGGCCTGAAATATTGAAGAAGACAATAACGAAAGCACTCTAACTATATATATAAATGTACGTGCGCGTATACGTATAGAGTGCTTCACAAGATACATGCAGTTGAAACATAATAACCGAAAATATAATCAAACAAATAACTAAAAATAAAAATGTATGAATGACCGCTTTATGAAACTGGCTGGGAAGGTTCTTGCAGGAATCAGCCTGGCCACGGTTTGTGGAGGACTCACGGCATGCAAGGACGACTACACGCTCGACGACCCAGACAATTATCCGTCGTGGTTGGGAGGTAGCATCTACGATGCCTTGAAGAATCCAGAAAGCTTGAGTAGCTCGGAAGGCCAGGTGCTTACGGGTACTTTCAACAATTATCTGCGGCTGATTGATGACCTCGGCTATGCTGAGACGCTGGCAAAGACTGGCTCGAAGACCGTGTTCCCTGCCAACGATTCCGCCTTCAGTCGCTTCTATGCCAACAACTCCTGGGGAGTGAGCAAGTATGACGACCTGACCAGTGCCATGAAAAAGCAATTGCTCTATTCGTCAATGCTCGACAATGCCCTTCTCGTGGAGATGCTATCTAACATCTCCGACGGTTCAACATCCGTCACCCAGGGACAGGCCATGAAGCACACTACGGGTGCAAACGTCATCGACACCATCACCCATTTCACAAGGAAAAGCGAGATGCCTGTCAACAACTCCTACTGGGAGAAATATTACGACCGTGGCATTTACCTCGTGATGGATGCTACCCGCCCCATGATGGTACACTTCACTGAAGAGCAGATGACTGGCAACAATATTACCACGCGTGGCGACAATAGCGACTTCGAGGTGGTGACAGGTACGCCCTACAGCGTCAGTGAGAAGTCGGCATACATTTTCAGAAACAAAATTATTCATGCTGACGTGACTTGTAAGAATGGATATATTCACCAGATGCAAGACGTGCTCGTGCCGCCAGGCAATCTGGCCGAGCTGATTCGTACCAATGGTGAGAGTAATCTGTTCAGCCGGATGCTTGACCGTTTCAGCGCACCGTATTACGATGCCACCACAACCAAGAACTATAACGACTATGCCCAGGCCAATGGCTTGCCACTGATAGATTCCATCTTCCAGAAGCGCTACATGAGCCAGCGCTCTCAGGGAGGCTCACTGACTACCGACCCTTATAACACCACGGCCCAGTATTTCCTGCCTTTCGATCCGGGTTGGAACAACTACAACAATGGGACCAACGAGAACAGTAGCAAGGACATTGCTGCCATGTTCGTGCCCACCGACAAAGCTTTCAAGGAGTACTTCCTGCCTGGCGGCAACGGCGAGTTCCTCATTAATGCCTTCGGAAAGAAACCGAACACAGAGGATAACCTGCAGGAGAACATCGACTCCATACCCTTGCAGAACGTGCAGCAGATTATCGGTAACCTGATGAAGAGTTCGTTCGTGGGTACTGTGCCCTCAAAGTTCGGTCGTGTCATGGACGAGGCTAACGACCCCATGGGACTTGGACTCGATGTGCTTGACATGAATAGTGACAGTTCCTACAATGTGAAGATTGCCAATAACGGTGTGGCCTACATGCTGAACAAGGTGTTCGCGCCACCCTCGCTCATCGCTGTCTCAGCACCTGTGACCCTGAGTTCCAACATGCGCATCATGAACGAGGCTGTTAACGACGGAAAAAGCCGTTCCGACCTGGCACTCAACCTGAACTACTATGCTTATCTGCTTGCCATGAGTGCCAACTATGCGTTCTTCATACCCACCGACGATGCGTTCGCTCGTTACTATGTAGATCCTGCATACTTGAATTCCGACGAGCCGAGAGCTCTCAAGTTCTATTACATCAACAAAAGTCCGTTTATCAACTGCTCGGCATGGAAATACAACAAAGCCACGGGAACAGTAGGAACAACGCCTGCCGACTCATTAGGCAATTTTGATCCACTGAAGAACTCGTCAAGTTTCCCCCGCACACAGTTTATTGATATACTGAACTACCACACGGTCGTGCTTAAGTCGGGCGAGACGCTTGGCAAGAACAAGTACTATAAGACCAAGCATGGTGGTGCCATACGCTTCGACAACGATTCCGTGCTCAGTGGCTCACAGATTGAAGGTTCCGTTCCTGCATCACAGATTACGCAGATATATAATCAGGAGAATGGTACAGCCTATGCCATCGACCGCGTGATACATCCCCCATTCAACTCTGTCTACGATGTGTTGGAGAGAGACACTGCCTTCAGCGAGTTCTTCAATCTTTGCACTGACCTTGACATGGATAGTATCATGGAATTTGCCAGCGACAGGCTTGTCGAGGTCAACGCTGTGACGAAGAAGAAACGCATGGAAGCCTATCACCCCTTCGCCTCGAAGGGTGGTCTCACTGACAACGTGAACTATTTCAATTCCTATAACTACACTGTCTATGCTCCCGACAACACCGCCATGCGTGAGGCATACAGGCTCGGACTGCCCAAATGGAGCGAAATAAAGGCAAAATACTTCAACAAGTATAATGAGCAGTTAGAGAGAGAAAAAGACAATGGCTCGGTGAGCGAGGAGGTGCAGGCTGCCCGCGACTCGGCACTGATGATGGTCGAGGAGATCAATGCCTTTATACGTTACCATTTCCAGGATAACTCCATCTTTGTCGACAATGAGATTGACGGTGGCAGTTACTCCACAGCCTGTTCCGATACCCTCGGCATACGCGAAAAGCTTGTTGTCGGAGGAGGCGAAGGGACACTTACCGTGAAAGACAGCAATGGGCAAGAAGTCAGAATTACCACCGATGCAAAAAAAGTGGTGAACCAGATGGCGCGTGACTATGTCATTCAAGTCAAGGGACGAGTAAGGAGCATATCCACATCGTCGTTTGCCGTGGTGCATCAGATTAGTAAGCCACTGTCACCGCACAGCAACACTAACCGCTATGACGGCAACTGGGCCGGAGCCGGTGCACGAGAGCGTGCCAAAGCCTATAGGCAGCGGTTTGAAAGCTATCTTTACAAACGGTATGACGAGACCCTGAAATATTAAAAGATTAAGTAACTAAAAACAGCAAATGAATATGAAACGACTGATCATTTTAATATTTTCCTTTTTTGGCTTGTTGACAATGGCAACGGCTCAGAATCTCCGCGTGTCGGGTACGGTGAGCGATGCCATGGGCCCCATCATGATGTGTAATGTGGTGGAGATTGATGCCAACAACCGTATCGTTTCCAATGCGCAGACCGACTTCAATGGCAACTTCTCAATGACGGTGAAGAACGAGAAGAACAAACTGCGTATCAGCTATGTGGGATATAAGACCGTGACACTTCCTATCGGCAACCGCACAAAATTTAATGTCACCTTGCAGGATGCCACGCAGATTCAGGAGGTGACGGTGGTGTCGAAGCGCAAGTTCAACAGTGGTGGTCTGGCCATCCCCGAACGTGAGGTGTCTGTAGCCGCACAGACCTTTAATATGAGTAATGTGGAGGGTCTGGCATTTACTTCTGCCGACGAGGCGCTGCAAGGACAAATTGCCGGTCTGGACATTGTGGCCAACTCAGGAAACCTGGGTGCTGGAACAACAATGCGCTTGCGTGGTGTCACCTCTATTAATGGTTCTGCCGAACCGCTTATCGTGGTCGACGGCAATATCTTTGATAATCCCGACGAGAACTTCGACTTCCAGAATGCCAACGAGGAAACTTACGCTTCACTGCTTTCTGTGAACCCCTCGGATATCGAGGATATTCAAGTCCTGAAGGATGCTGCCGCAACCGCTATCTGGGGTTCGCGTGGTGCCAATGGTGTGATACAGATTCGTACCAAGCGCGGTGCCCGTGGTGCCACCCGTGTAGATTATTCTCTCCGTTTGCAGGCCAGCTGGCAGCCTGTTGGCTACAACCTGCTGAATGGTGACGACTACACCATGATGCTGAAGGAAATGTATTATAATCCGGCACAGAGCGCTACGGCTACGACCAACATCAACGAGATAAACTACAACCGTTCGTGGGCCGAGTTCGAAAACTGGAACAACAATACCGACTGGGTGAAGGAAGTGCAGCAGGTGGGCATTAGCCAGTATCACTATGTAACTATTACGGGTGGTGGAGAAAAGGCTAATTTCCGCGTGTCGGCAGGCTATGACCATCAGAATGGTACGATTATCAAGCAGACGCTCGACCGCTTTACCACGAAGCTGGCACTCGACTATTTCGTCAGTGACCGTATCACTTTCCGTACTACGTTCCCACTCACTTACACGGCCAACCACCGTAACTACGATGACAATATTCTGGGGCGTGCCCAGAAGGTGGCTCCTAACATGGCCGTCTACAGGCAGGATGCCCAAGGCGGAAATACTGGCGAATATTATATCATGCTGCCCTTGGGAGCAAGTTATGAAGCAGGTTCTTCGCAGGCAGGAACGTCATCGTCTCAGTTGAGCAGCATTCGCGACTTGGGTAACCCTGTGGCTATTGCTAATCTGGCATGGCGCGATGAAAATACCTATCGTATCTCGCCGGAGTTCAAACTCGACTACTACCTGCTGAGCAAGGATGACCAGGCTACCCAACTCAACTATAGTGGTTTGGTCTATATTGACATTTTCTCGAAGAGTGAACCGAAATACTGGCCAGGCTCGCTTTCAACGAAGGGATGGACTGACGACGACTATAACCGTTCGCAGGTCTATGACTATAATTCACTTGCCTTTACTACACGTCATCAGCTGACGTTTATTCCTCATTTCAGAAATGAAGACATAAAGGCGCAGATGCTTGCGAAATGGGAAATGACTACTGGCAATGACAATAGCCAGACGGTGGTGAACAAGAATACGCCTAACGGTGTCACTTCTCCCACCATCGACGCACAAATACAGAGCATGTCTACCAGCAACGGGCAGTGGCGTTCCATGTCGGTGGTCTATACCGGTCACTTTGCCTACAAAGGCCGTTACATCATAGCACCGTCGCTTCGTGCCGACGGTACGACAAAGTTTGGCGATTCGAAGAAGTGGGGCTATTTCCCTGGTCTTTCCGCAAAATGGATTCTCAGTGACGAGCCTTTCCTTCAGGCCGCCAAGCCTGTACTTTCCATGCTGGCTTTCCGTCCGTCGTGGGGTATCGTGGGTCGTCAGCCTGGTTCGCAGTATCTGCAATACGCCAAGTACAACACCTCGGGTGTCTATGGCAGTATTTCCGATAAGCACAGTGTGACTTATCTGGAAGGCCTGCAGCTGAACAATCTTAAGTGGGAGCGTACGACCCAGTTGAACATTGGTGGTGACTTCGGCTTCTTGGATGACCGCATCACTGGCGATTTCAACTATTATTTCAAGCGTACTAAGGATTTGCTTATGTCGGGAGTGCGTATTCCTTCTTCTTCAGGATTCAGCACGTTGGCATGGGCCAATGTTGGCGAAATGACGAACAAAGGCTGGGAGTTGAACATGAATCTTAACAAACTTATTAAGGTCGGTAAGTTCAGTTTGAGTGCCAATTTCAATATTTCGCAGAACTTCAACGAGATTGTAGATATGGATGAGACCGTGCTTGAGAGCATTAACTCTGAATGGGATTCCAGCAAACGCGGCCAGTATCTGAACCGCATACAGAGAGGAAACCCGCTTGGCTCTATCTACGGTCTGCGCTATAAAGGTGTGTATCAGTACACCTACGAATACCTTACCAATTTGAAGTTGAGCAACAACTGGACGGGTGAAGAATTGCGTGACTACATCAACAATGAGTTCTTGGCGCAAGGCAAGACTGCTCCTATTGCTATTGACCACGACGGCAAGGTAATGATGGACTCGAAAGGCCTTCCCATCCGTCAGGTCTATAACTTTACCGACGGTCAGTCTACCTACGAGTTCCAAGGTGGTGATGCCATCTATGAAGATGTGAACCATGATGGTCAGATCAATTCACTTGATATTGTTTATCTGGGCAATTCCAATCCTCATCTGAACGGAGGCTTTGGCTTTAACCTGCAATATGGCGACTGGGCCTTGAAGACCAGCTTCAGCTATCGTCAGGGCATTAAGATTGTGAATCAGGCTAAGATGGGGTTAGAGGAAATGTTCAATGCCTACAATCAGAGCTCGGCCGTGAACTGGCGCTGGCGTAAGAATGGCGACGTGACCGAGATACCCAGAGCCATGTATGATACAGGCTATAACTGGCTGGGAAGTGACCGCTATGTGGAAGATGCATCGTTTGTGAGAATGAGCTATGTGCAGTTGTCGTACACCTTCAAGAAAAAGATGCTGAAAGCGTTGGGCCTTCGTCAACTCACAATGAGCGTTTCTGGTCAGAATCTTCTTTGTTGGAGTAAATACAGTGGCACAGACCCAGAGCACTCACCTGGTTCTTGGGGTATAGCCTACGATAATTCGCAGACACCGCGTTCAAAGTCGGTGACGATGAACATCCAAGTGGGATTCTAAGACATTGTAAATTGAAAATTGAAAATTGACAATTATGAAGAGCTTTAAGAATATATATAAGAAGATGTATGTGAAACTCAGTGCCCTCAGTCTTCTCTGTGTGCTCTGCGTATCCTGCAACGACTTCCTGACCATTTATCCTACTGACAAGATTGTGGGATCGGACTTTTGGAAGACGAAGTCGGATGTCGAACAGATGGTGGACGGTTGCTACTTGAGTATGCTTGACTACAGCATTCAGGAACGGGCTATTATTTGGGGAGGCTATCGCTCTGACGAGTTGCTGAAACTGTCGGACTATAGCGACAATACGCTCGACAATATCAGTGCCGTAAACCTCTTACCCACGAACCGCTACAACTCATGGTCGGCGTTCTACAAGGTAATCAACAACTGTAATGTCGTGCTCAACCATGCCCCCGACGTGATGGCCGAGGATCCGGAGTTCACCGAAGGCGACTATCAGGTGGTAAGAGCCCAGATGTTGGCTTTGCGCTCGCTGTGCTATTTCTATTTGGTTCGCGCCTTTCGCGATATTCCCTACGCATCGCACTCTACAGAGGACGACACACAGGTGGAGATTCTTGAACAGAGCACTCCTGCGGCGGTGCTTCAGAACTGCCTTGACGACTTGGCCGAGGCCGGACGCTACATTATGAAGACAGGTGCCTATGGGCGTACTGACTGGCGCAACTGGGGCTATATGACCCGTGATGCTGTCTATGCACTGATGGCCGATATCTACCTGTGGCGCGCTTCCATGACCCACAGCAGCAGCGACTACCAGCAGGCCATCGCCTTCAGCGACTCTGTCATCAATTCCAAGCATGCATACTACAAACAATACCAAGAGCGCGACTTGACCGAACAGGAAGAGGACATCTACCATCTGGAAAACGGCATGACTGCCCTTTACACTATTTTCAGCTCGAACAGCGGAAACTCTCACGAAAGTATTCTGGAGTGGCAGTACAATGGTCGTAACAACTCTAACACTGCACTGGAGAACTATTATTACAATATCAGTGAGAGTAATAGAAACAGCATTCTGATGGCATCGCCGATTTTTAATTCGGTTGCTACGAATGCCAACACCGATCAGTCTCAGAAAGTCTTCTTCTCAAAGAACGACTACCGTTTCTGGAACAACGTCTATAATGCCAACAATGAGGAGGCTCAGCAACTCAGTATTCGGAAGATGATTGAATCCTCCTCTTCACTGGTTGACGTAACTAATAATTACGGCCCGGCGAAGTCTACTGACCGTAACTACAAGGAGTTCCGCCAGAACTGGATTGTCTACCGCCTGACCGACATCATGCTGATGAAGGCCGAGGCACTTGTCGAGACGGCTGTTAGCGACAGCGACGAGGTGGTGCTGGAGAAAGCGTTCAACCTGGTGCAGGCAGTCAACAAACGCTCTATGAAGAAGGGTGCCTCTGACACACTCAAGTATGAGTCCTATAAGTCGAAAGAGGCGATGGAGCTTTTGGTCATGGCCGAGCGTGAGCGTGAGCTTTGCTTCGAAGGCAAGCGCTGGTTCGACCTGATGCGCTATTGCTATCGTCACATGCAGGGCGTAAACATCAACCAGCTATTGGCCGACAATTCCGAATGGCCTGCCCTCTATCAGCCCATGCTGAATATGATTATCAGAAAGTTCAGTGGTGAAGGTGGTGGTGATGCAGTGTCCTATAAGATGAAGAGCGAACCTTACCTCTACTGGCCTATTCAGGAGAGCGAGGTAAAGGTGAATACCCTTTTGCATCAGAATCCTGTCTTTATTCAGGAGAAGACAACCTCAAAGAATTAGTAATGCTAATGAGTAATTTAAGAAGACTATGATTGCAAAATTGAAATATTTCGTTTGCGGATTCTGCATCGTCTGCGGATTCTACGCATGCAGGGAAGATATTGATGAGTCGAACCTCTACACCTTTACCGGCGAGACCATTGAAGACTACCTTGCCAACAGAAGCGACCAGTTCAGTAGCTTCAATTATATCCTCACAAGGATAGGCTACGACAAGATTCTCTCTGCCTATGGCACTTACACTTGTTTCGCGCCCAACAACGAGGCGGTGGCAGAGTATTTGGACAGCCTCTATAATGACACTGTCAATGTGAACGTGCCCCACAACGGGCTTTCGGCACCTGGCATTGAAGGGTTGGGCGAGGACAATCCCAAGGCCGACTCCTTATGTCAGGACATTGCGCTATACCACTTGCTGAACACCAAAATCCTGGGCGTGAAGATGGGCAATGGAATGACAATCAAGACGATTCTCGGAAGAGACATCAATACCACCATCGATTCGATTTCAGGAGCACTCCTCGTAAGTCGTGGAGCAAAAGTTACCAGTATGGATAATGAGCTGGAAAACGGCGTACTGCATGAGATAGACCATGTGATTCCACGCTCTAACATGCTCATAGCAGGCGAAATGGAAAACCAGCCGAGTGGCTACACTCTTTTCACACAGGCTCTGAAGATTACGGGACTGGCCGACTCGCTCTCGCTTATCAGCCACACCGACTTCGACAAAGTCGACAACACTTTGAAATTCTATGTTCCCGAAAAGTGTGAGATGGGCTATACCATCTTTGCCGAAACCGATGACGTGCTTGCAGCAAACGGCATTACCAGCATTGCAGAACTAAAGCATTATGCCGACTCGGTTTATGGAAAGTGTGCAGCATCTGACGGTGGATGGTATGACTATGCACGTAATCACAACATCACTGTCAGCACAGGCAATGACTACAAAAACCCCTGGAACACGTTGAGCATTTTCTTGCGCTACCACATACTCGAATATAAGGTGGCCTATAACGACTTGGTGCGCAAATGCAATGAGGTGAGTAAGGTCACTGCCGTGGAGTATTACGAAACCATGCTACCCTACACCTTGATGAAGATTACGCGCAACAGCAGCAAGTTCAGAATCAATCGCTGGGTGACCAATAGCACACTCACTGACATGGTTGCAGAACTCGGCTCTTCGTCTATGCATGTTGTCAAGAGGGAGGGAATAGAACTGGTAGGTTTCAAAGGACAGGTCTCTGCCATCAACGGTTACATACACCCCATGAAGGATATGCTTGTCTATGACAAGGACGTGCCGCAGGGAGTGCTCAATGAGCGTATTCGCATGGACGACACCGTACTCTTTGGTGAAATGATGTCGAACTCGTTCAGAGGCATCACAACAGCACAGGTGAAAGCACTCAACGGAGGCGTGAGCGGCACCGACGGTCGTCACGGCAATTGCGACTATATCCGTATTCCACCTCGTTTCTTTAAGAATATGGCCATCTTCAATGGCGATGATACACGCTTCTATTATTTCGCCCACACCGACGATGGGTGGAGTAACTATCAGTGGGACGAGTTCAACTGCATGGGCAATTATGACTTTGCATTCCGTCTGCCGCCAGTACCTGATGGAACATACGAACTACGTATCGGTTATACTACAGAGACTGTACGAGGAATGTTGCAGTTCTATTTAGGAAGCAGTTCCGACCTGTCATCGATGAAGGCTATCGATATTCCTGTTGACATGCGTATCATTCCCGTCAACAATGCAAACCTCGACCCAGATATCTATACAGGCTGGTGCGACTGGACACGTCTTGACGACAAGGGTGTTGAGAGCGATGCCAACATGCGCAACCTGGGCTACATGCGCGGACCGCTGTTCTATACTTTCAGAAGCAATCCGGCACGCAGTCATCCACAGGATTTGCGCCGTATCATCACCAAGCAGGAGTTCAAGCAGGGCGACTACTGGTTGCGCTGCAAAAGTGTTATCGAGAATCCTCAGGGCGAGTTCCACCTCGACTATATTGAGTTCTGCCCGGAGAACGTCTACAATAACACCCTCTATGTTGAGGACATGTACTAAACCGAACTGTGAAGAATGAATAATAAGAAATTACCGCCGCGTAAAGCGGACTCTAAATTGAAAAGAGAAGATTATGAGTAAGATGGAAACATACAGAAAAAAATGGCTGATAAGTGCCTCGTTAGTCATTTGTCATCTATTCCTCGGCGTAGCGCTCGTATCCTGTTCCGACTGGGACGAACACTACGATGCCAACACCTCAGTGATGGCCTCGCAGCAGTCTACCTTGTGGGAAAACATTAAGAATAATGGACGCTTGAGCCAGTTTGCCGACTTGCTGACGAAGGCTGGCTACGACTCGGTGCTTAGTGCCTCACAGACTTACACCGTGTGGGCACCGGTCGACGACAGTTTCGATTATGCCAATCTGGCTACCTACAGCAAGGCGCGCCTGCAAAAGGAGTTCGTGCAGAACCATATTGCCCGAAACAATTATCCTATTTCGGGCCTGGTAGACCAACGGGTCTATATGCTGAACGAGAAACTGAAGTTCTTCAGCGGTTCACAGAGCTACACTATTGGTGGAATAGCCGTCGACAGTGCCAATCTTGCCAGTAGCAATGGCATCGTCCACACGCTAAGAGGGCAGATTCCCTTTGTGCATAATATCTATGAAGCACTCGACACCAATAGCACCTATGCCATCGATAGCATTAGCCGTTTCTACCATAGCTACGATGTCAAGAAACTGAACGAGTCGAAGAGTGTGCAAGGCCCCACGCTGAATGGCGAGATAACCTATCTTGACTCGGTGTTCGACGAGCACAATGATCTCTATTCCCGTTACTATGCCTATATCAATTGTGAGGACAGTAACTACTCCATGATTGTGCCTACCAATGATGCCTGGATCAAGGCAAAGGCTACCGTCAGCAAGTTCTACAACTACCTGCCCTCGTTCGAGTTCATGGAGAACACGTCGACGGGCAGCGACAAGAAAAAGACCACAGTCAAGATTGCCGATGTGGAATATCTGAAGGACTCTATTGTCAACCTGATGTTGACGGGCTATCTGTACTACAACAACAATCTTTACGACAATAAGAAACTGTCTGCCCTGAAGACAGGTGAGACGTTACAGTGCGACTCGCTCTATGGAACGACCCTCTCAAAGATATACTCCGAAGATGCTGCTCGTCTGTTCGAGAATGCACGTCGCGTCGACATGAGTAATGGCTCTATTTGGCTTACTGACAGCTTGCGCATGCGTTCGTGGACTGCTTGGAATCCTGAAATCATTCTTGAGGCAGAGATGTCCACGTATATTGCCAGTACGGTGAACATGAAGGGAGATAGTCCAGAGCGAATATCCGTTACTTCCGGTACGCAGAACGCCAAGGTTCCTGGCCGTTTGTCGAGAAATGCCTATATCGAGGTGCCCCCTGTTAGCTCAAGCACCAATCCGGGTGTAGTGTTCTATCTTCCCAGTGTGCGCTCCACCACCTATAGCCTTTATGTCGTAGTAGTTCCTGCCAACATTGTCAGCGACAACTACGAAGTGAAACCCAGCCGTTTCACGGCTACTATTGGCTATGTCAACGAGAAGGGCATCAACGACGAAATTAAGATGGCCAATCCTCTTTCCGAGGAGAGCAATGCACCTTTCATCAACGACTCTTCGCGTATCGATACCGTCTATCTTGGCGATGTCACGTTCCCCATGGCATACGCTGGTACTGGCAACTACTATCCTTACCTGCGTTTGAGTAGTAATGTGACCTCACGAATCCGTGCTCAGTACGACCGCACATTGCGTTTCGACTGTATCATCCTGCGTCCCAAGGAGTTAGTCGATTATCTTCGCGAGCATCCCGATTACAAATATGATAACGGCAACTATTAATTTTCAGCAACCCGAATGTTTATGAAAAGACAATATATTCTTTATTTTTCCATCGTTTTGGGATTCCTTTGTGCTGGAATGCCTGCCAATGCGCAAAATGATGAAGACGACGAGGTAGCAACCTCTGTAAAGAAAAAGAAGCCCGTGGTGAAAGTGCCGTCTTACCCCATGAAGGAGGTGAAAGGCATTTGTGTTGATGCTGCGACCAAGAAGCCCTTGGCAGGTATCCTTGTCCAGGCTCTGGGCGATGCCAACTATACGGCCATGTCGGAAGACAATGGCGAGTTCCTCATCAAGGTGCCCACCTTCGTCTCGGCTCTCTACATCCATTCGCCGCAGTATCTCAGCCAGCAGGTTGGTCTGTCCAAGCAAGAGCGTGGCCTTCTGCGGGTAGAGATGATGAGCGATGCTTTCCGCCCCATGTATGAGAACCAGACGTTAATAGGCGCCCAGGCTGTAGCCCAAGTGAAGAACACCACCTCGCAGACCATTGAGACCGACATTGAGGGGCTGTTAGGTGCCGATGTGCGCGCTATTACCCGTTCAGGCGGTCCTGGCTATGGTGCTGCCATGTTTGTGCGCGGACTCAATTCGCTCACGTCGAATGCCCAGCCACTTATCGTCATTGACGGTATTGTGCAGGACATGCAGCAGACGCGCTCCTCGCTTCATTATGGCGACTATACCAATCTGATGCTGAACATCAACCCCGAGGACATCGACAAGGTTACCGTGCTGAAGAATGCCACGGCCCTCTATGGTGCCAAGGGTGGCAATGGCGTCATCCTTATCGAGACCAAGCGTGGCCGCAGCATGGCCACTCGTATCGATGCGAATATCGGAGTGGGCGTTACCTTGCAGCCACGGCAAATCGACGTCATGAATGCTGCCCAGTACCGTCTCTATGCTTCAGAAATGCTCGGTACCTATCCTACTATTGATGAGTATACCGATCCGAACACTTTCAAGTTCCTCATCGACGACCCGTCGAAGTATTATTATACCAAGTTCCATAACGATACCGACTGGAAGAAGGAAGTCTACCGTTCGGCGCTCAACCAGAACTACAACATCAATGTGCAGGGTGGTGACGATGTGGGCATGTATAACCTGTCGCTGGGCTACACCGATGGTCAAAGTACCGCTCGCGAGAACGGTTTCAACCGCCTGAACGTGCGCTTCAACACCGATATCAATGTGATCGACCGGCTCACCACGCGTTTCGACATGTCATACGCTAAGCTCAATCGTGACGTGTTCGATAACGGGGCTCCTGAGAATCTGACTACGGGCACGGTGTCGTCGCCCACTTTCCTGGCACTTATCAAGTCACCGTTCCTGAATCCCTACACCTATAATAATGTTACGCACCAGTTGTCGTCGACATTCTCCGAGGCCGACGACTATCTGACCGTGCTCGACGAGGACCTTACGCTGGGCAATCCTACGGCTCTGCTTGCCAATGGCAAGGCCATCAACAAGAACCGTGTGGAGTCGACCCATTTCAACACCGTCATTGCTCCGCGTTTCGAGTTCAGCAGAAGTCTGGTGCTCTCTGAGACGTTCAGTTATACGCTCGACCGTGTGTCGCAGCGTTATTACCGTCCCACGGGAGGCATGCCCACCTTCCTCATTGAGGGCATTGGCCGTGTGCAGAACAAGGCCATGTCTATGTTCTCTAAGCAGACCAGCGTAGAGAGCGACACGCGCTTGCAGTTTACCAAGCAGATGGGTGCCCATTTCCTCGACGTTTTTGCCGGACTGCGCTACACGTCGTTCTCCTTCGACGACAACGAGCCTGAGGGCCAGTATTCTTCGGCGGGTAATGACAAGACCCCCAACATTTCGACCAACATGGACTTTGTCGATGCCACGGGTACCGATGACTCCTGGCGTAGCCTGGCTTGGTATGCCAATGCCGACTACAACTATCGCAACCGCTATTTCCTGCAGCTCTCGCTGGCCATGGAAAGCAGCAGCCGTTTCGGTAAGGAAGCCGACGGCCTCTCTTTGGGCGGTGTGAAGTGGGGACTTTTCCCCAGTGTGCAGGTGGGGTGGGCCATGTCTAACGAAGATTGGTTCCCTAAGTCACGCGTTCTCAACTACCTGTTGCTGAAGGCTGGCTATGACATCAGTGGCAACGACGACATCAACAACTATGCCGCCCGCACTTCGTTTAGCGTGACGAAATATCTCTACAAGTCTACTGCCGCTCAGTTAGACAACATTGGCAACGAGAAAATATCATGGGAACAGACCAGCAAGATGAATGTGGGTCTGAAAGCCTATTTGCTGAACAACCGTGTGGGGTTGAATTTTGACTATTACCAGAACCACACCAAGAACCTACTTACCCTGAAGAGCTTCGACAATCCTGTGGCTGGCATCAACAATTACTGGAGCAATGGCGGCTCGCTCGACAACCGTGGCTTCGAGCTCACCCTCACCACCAAGCCTGTCGTAGCCCGCGACCTGAGTGTTGAGGTGGGGGCAAGCATGGGCCATTATGTCAATAAGGTGAAGACGCTGCCCAACGACAGCAAACTCTATCTTGACGGTCAGCTGTCGGCTCAAGGTTTCACCTCCTCTGTCTATGGCACCAACAACGTTGCAACCATCGTCGGTCAGCCTGTGGGCGTGTTCTATGGCTATAAGACCAGCGGTGTCTTTGCCACCGATGCCCAGGCAGCTGCCGCAGGCAATGGCGGCTATCTGTATCTGGTCGACGAAACCGGCGCCAAGCAGTATTTCAAGGCTGGCGACATGCACTTCCAAGACCTCAATGGCGATGGCATGATTAGTGAGGCCGACCAGACCATTATTGGAAATCCGAACCCAGACCTTTATGGCAACATCTTTGCCAATGTGACATGGAAGCATTTCACGTTAGGCATTGGGCTGAACTACTCGTTGGGCAACGATGTGTTCAACTATCAGCGCAGTCTCTTGGAAAGTGGGTCGAACTTCTATAACCAGACCACGGCCATGACCAACCGCTGGCGCAGCGAGGGACAGCAAACCACCATTCCCCGTGTCAGCTATGGCGACCCGATGGGCAACTCGCGCTTTAGCGACCGCTGGATAGAGGATGGCTCCTACCTGCGTCTGAAGACGGTTAACCTGACCTACAATGTGCCAGTCAACCTGACGTGGCTGCAGGGGCTCAGCGTTTGGGTCGAGGCCAACAATCTTCTGACTATCACCCGCTATCTCGGTGCCGACCCGGAATTCTCCGTTTCCAACCATGTGCTCTATCAGGGCATCGATGCCGGCAACGTGGCTTTGGGCCGCACCTTCACGATGGGCATGAAGATCAACCTCTAATGTTATGAATTATGAGTTATGAATTATGAGTTACCCTCAAATCTCAAATCTCAAACCTCAAACCTCAAACAATCAGAACAATTATGAGACGATTAAGCATTTTAATATTTTCATTTTTTAATATTTTAATTTTCACTTCGTGTGAGGATTTCTTCGATACTGAGAGCGACCGCCAGATATTCGACCCGGAACTCAATCAGAAAACCGACTCCATGTTCTATACCCTTGGCATTCTGAAGGGACTGCAACAGGTGGCCGACCAGTATGTGATGACGGGCGAGATGCGTGGCGACCTCGTGTCTACGAACATCTATACCGAGACCGACCTGCGCCGTCTGGCCGATTTCACCGCCGATGCCACTTGCAAGTACGACTCGGCTTACAAGTACTACCGCATCATCAACAACTGTAATTATTTCCTGGCCCATCGCGACACCACGCTGCGCACGGGAAGCCGGCAGGTGGCACTGCCAGAGTATGCCGAGGCATTGGCCGTCAGGGCATGGGCCTATTTGCAGTTGTGCAAGAACTATGGCAAGGTGCCTTTCTACACCAACCCGTTGGTGAGCATCGGCGATGCCAACCAGACGTTGGAGGAAAAAGACCTGCAGGGCATTTGCGATGCGCTCGCTCCCGAACTCATCAAGTTCAGCGGTACGGCCGTGCCTACATACGGCACACAAATCAGTGCCGGTGTGTTGAACAGCAGCGATTCCGACAACCCTGTCGAGAAGAATGTCAGCTCGACCAGGGCCATGATTCCCGTCGATGTCATCTTAGGCGACCTCTTCCTCGAGACAAACCAGTATGAGCAGGCGGCCAAGTACTATTTCAATTTCTTGCAGCTGAACAAGTGGAACATACGTCAGGCCTATATCTCGTTCGACTCCTATCTGAGGCGCATTCTTGAAGAGAAGTTGCCCTCCTCCTGGACTATGACCGTGAGTGGCTATTCCTGGGAGAACATTTTCAGCGTTACGAGCACCAACGACATCGTGACCTACATACCCTTGGCTGCCAACAGCCTGCGCGGTCAGGTCACCGAGCTGCCCCGCTACTTCGGCTACGACTTCTACAGCACCACGGGCGGCTCGTCGTCGTCCAACACGCGCTATCTGTTAGAGCGTCAGATTGATGCTTCGCCCAGCTATGTGGCTCTCAGCGACAAGCAGGACTATTACTACACACCCGCTTCCAACTCAGGAGGTGCTACCGAGGTGCGCACGGCACCGTTGGGCGACCTTCGCAGGCTCATCACCATGCATCAGGTGGCAAAGAACGACTCGTCGTTTGCGGTGATGATCAAGTTCAACAGTGCCAATGTCCCCATCTATCGCACGTCAACCGTCTATCTGCGCCTCGCCGAGGCACTCAATCGCATGGGCTATCCCGATGCAGCCTTTGCCATCCTAAAAGACGGTATCAACGAGGATATCCTTTCCTACACCATGAATGGCGACAGCCTCGACCGTGCTGCCGGGCGCTACATACGCCCACAGACCGTGGCGATGCTGCAGACCACGGTGCCCTTCCTCTCGTCAGAGAACATAGAGGATTTCGCACAAAACTGGGGTATACACAGCCGTGGCACCTATTACACCCAAGGTGCCTTCTCGCCCTACCAGATGGACACTATTGTGGGGCAGAAGATTGCCGAGCTGCAGCAACTGCATGGCATCGTGCCCGAAGGCAACATCAACGATACCATCAATGCCATGGAAGACCTGCTCTGCGACGAGATGGCCCTCGAACTGGCCTTCGAAGGCAACCGCTTCGGCGACCTCACCCGCATTGCCCGGCACAAGAACCACGCCAAGCTCTATGCTGCCAACTACGGCAACGTGTGGCTTTCCAAGAAGCTGGCCTATAAGGCTGCCGGACTGGAACAGCGGTTGTTAGACGAAGCGAACTGGTATCTGCCGCTCAAGTAAGAACAGCAGGGCTTTGTATATAGGATTTGGAGAATTTCGTATATCCCGGATATTCCGAATCTCTTGTATTTCATAAAAATCCGAATCGCTTGGCGGTTCGGATTTTTTGTCGTATCTTTGCCTCGTGCATTTCGATACACATACATTTTATTTGCATTGGACTATGTACTGAAACACATGGATGTATTGAAGAAAATGCCCGAAGGATGAAAGCCGACAACATGCCGTCAGAGCTGATAGCTAAGTACACGGGACTTACCATCGAGGAGGTCAACAGTCTGTAAAAAAGCTAAAGTTTCCCACCCCTTTTCGCTTGCATAATCATGCATTTTGAGGCTTTTGGGAAACGCGCTTGAAATTCATGCTGGATTACGATGTAATTAAGCTTGA